>JBJTUJ010000314.1:0-23309 GCA_046080685.1 Cyanobium sp.
TGGCTCAGCTCCAGCCATTCGCCACGCCGCAGGCCGGTGAGGCTGACGTTGTCGCCGTTGCGAACCCGGTGCAGCACGGCTGACGACCCGTCGGCGTATTCGCGCACCTCCAGCAGGCCGTCGCGGGCGGCAGCCTCCGCCAGCCACTGGCCATCGCGCACGGCGCCAGCACCGGAGGTGGTGGTGTAACCGGAGGCGGCGGTGGTGTAGGCGGTATCGCCTCCCCTGCCACGCAGTGCGGCCCAGGACAGCAGACCAAGGCCGATCGGAAGCAGCAGCCACCAGGCCTTGTTGCGGTCGACCGGAACGCCGAGATCAGGGGCGGCGACAGGTTCAACCACGCCGGCGGCGGCTTCGCCCAGAGTGCCGATCACCCCCTTGCTGACGCTGTAGGGGCAGGTGAGACGGGCCTTGGTTCTGCCGTCGCGGGTGAGGTTGAATACCACCTCGACCCGGTCGGAATCGAGGGTTCGCGCTGAGATCACCTCGGCCACCTCGGTCTGCCAGCCGTTCTTGCCGGCACTCTCCAGGCAGGCCGCCTTGGCGGTCTCGATCATCTCGTTCGGTTCGAGAGCACGGGCCGGAGCGGTGAGAGCGGCCAGGCCCACAAGGGCGGCGCTGCCAAACACCACGGCTGTAAAGGGGGCTTTCATCAGGGGCGATTGGGGATGGAACATGGCAGAGGGCTCTACGGGCGGAGGTCGTTGAAGGGGAACCGCTGCCAACCTATTCACGCCGTCAGTCCTGTGCCATGAAATTCACAGCGGGTTAACGCCAAGGGGTTGGTCGGCGGAGAAAATCAGCAAAAACAGGCCGGATTTGTCAATCGGCCAAGCCATTCTTCCTGGAATCGTTGCGATGTGCCTTGGCAAAGTCCTGCTGTTTTGTTGAGGAAGCTGAGGAAGGCCCCTGGAGTTTTGTTGTTTTCCTTACAGAGGGTTGTCGGTTTCGGTTGATACGTTAACATCATAAGCGTCTTCCCCTTTCACATCCGTTTCTGCATGGCAGCTGTTCCCCTGTCCAGGAAATTCCTTGCCGAGTTGATCGGCACCTTCTGGCTCGTCCTCGGAGGCTGCGGCAGCGCCGTCCTGGCCGCCGTGTTCCCCTACGACAGTCCCGCAGCGAATCCGCTTGGCCTCGGTTTCCTCGGGGTTGCCCTGGCCTTCGGTCTCACCCTGCTCACGATGGTGTATGCCATCGGCCACATCTCAGGCTGCCACATCAATCCAGCGGTCAGCTTCGGCCTCTGGGCGGGCGGCAAGTTCCCCGGCTCCCAGATGGTGTCCTACGTCGTGGCCCAGGTTCTGGGGGCGATTATCGCCGGTGGTGTGATCTACCTTGTGGCCAACGGCCGTGAGGGCTTCTCCCTCACGGGCAGCAATCCCCTCGCCACCAACGGCTTCGGTGCCCATTCCCCGGGTGGCTATGGCTTCTGGTCGGCCCTGATCATCGAGGTGCTGCTCACCTTCATCTTCCTGATCGTGATCCTCGGTGCCACCGACCGCCTGGCGCCCACTGGCTTCGCCGGCGTGCCGATCGGCCTGGCGCTCACCCTGATCCACCTGATCAGCATCCCCGTCACCAACACCTCCGTGAACCCCGCCCGCAGCACCGGCGTGGCGGTCTGGGTCGGCGGTGAGGCGATCGGTCAGCTCTGGCTGTTCTGGTTCGCCCCGATCCTGGGGGCCCTGCTGGCGGGCTGGGTGTATCGCAACTTCCTCGACTCCTAACCGCAGCTCCGATTTCGAGCCTTCGGCCACTGGCGGCCGCTGAGGTTCGGATCGCTCCCGGGATTCGGGCATCTGTTCAGGGGGGCCGCGAGGCCCCCTTTTTCATGGTGCGGTTTGGGCGGTTGTTTCGCCGAAGGGGGTGTGGGAGGCCCCGCTCAGGCGCTGGCGATCAGCTCCGCCAGGGCGGCCAGCAGCCGGTCCACCTCCTCCTCGGTGGTGGTCACGTGGGTGCAGGCTCTCAGACAGGTCGGATCGGCGAGCTTCCTCAGCCAGATGGTCTGCTCCCCCAGCCGTTTCACCACCTGCGCCGGATCCACGCCCGGCAGGGTGAAGCTCACCAGGCCCGCCGGGGGGGGGACCTCCAGGAGGGGCCTGACGCCAGGCAGTTGCTGGAGCCCCTGCCACAGCCGCCCGCTGAGGTGCCGGATCCGAGCCAGCCGCTGCTCGGCCGTTCCCTCGGCCTCCAGCAGGGAGAGGGAGCGATCCAGCCCCGCAAACAGGGGGGTGCAGGAGGTGGCCACCTCGAAGCGGCGGGCATCGCCATGGAAGCGGCTGCCGCTCATGGTTTCGTCGGCCAGGGTGCGCCAGCCGATCAGGGTCGGCCGCGCTTCCGCCAGGGTGCGCTCCGAGAGCAGCACCGCCCCGAGCCCCTCCGGCCCGCAGCACCACTTGTGACCGGTGCCCGCGTAGATGTCGGCGGCACGGGCCGCCTCCTCCAGCGGCAGGCTGCCCAGGGACTGGGCCGCATCCACCAGAAGCCAGGGGTGGACAGGGTGGTCCCGCAGCCGGTCGGCCACAGCGGCGATCGGCATCACCTGGCCCGTGTTCCACAGCAGGTGCGAGAGCACCACCAGGCGGGTGCGTGGTCCGAGGGCCCTCTCCAGGGCTTCGAGCACCCCGGCATCGGTGCTGGCGTGGTCGTCCCGCAACTGGGCCACGGGAAAGGAGGCCAGGCTCAGGTGCTCCCGGCGGGCCAGTTCATGGCAGGCGGCCACCACGCCCGGATGTTCCGCGTCCCCCAGCAGGATCTCGTCCCCCGGGCGCCAGGGCAGACCCCACAGAGGAAGCACGCACCCCGAGGTGACGTTCTCGGTGAAGGCGATCCGGTGCGGTCCCGCCCCGAAGATCTCCGCCAGCCGTAGGCGGAGCTGGCTGGTGATGCGATTCACCAGTGGCCACACGGCTTCGGCGAAGGGGCCCAGCTCCTGAATCTCCCGCCAGCAGGCCACGATCGCCTCCAGGGAGGGGGTGGGCAGGGGCCCCTGGCCGCCGTAGTTGAAGTAGGTCTTGTTGGCGAGGGCGGGCATCAGGCCCCGCAGGGAGCCTCCCGTCGCGGGTGCCTGGCTGGTGCTGATGGTCATCGGCTCCGGCTGCCGCTGATGGGGCCGTGCTGACGGCAGTGGCCGGCGCTCAGAGCACCTGGCCCACGGCCACCGCGGCCACCGCCGAGAACAGGGTGATGCCTAGGGCGGTGAGGGGGTTCTGCCCCTGGGCCACGGCCACGCTGGTGATCACGCCGGCACCGAGACAGGCCACGGCCAGCTGGGTGGCCAGTTCGCCGCGGGAATGGGGGGTGGGGCTTGGGATCACAGGGGCCACGGATGCTCGGCTGACGCTAAAGAGCACGGGCGGGCCGGTCCTGCTGGTGCGCCCAGCTCGTTACCTCATGTGGGAGTTCTTCAACCGGCGTTACATGAGCGGACCGCCGACCCGCGGGGCGGAGGCGGGCCGGGCCCGGCCGCTGCTGGCCCACTGCCTCAGCGCCTCCAGCTGTTCCCGGGCCGTGCGCGAGAGCGGCACCACCTGGCTGGCCGCGGCGATCAGATCGGCTTCCCCCAACTCCCGGCCCTCGCCGAAGGACAGGTGCATCGCCTCGATCACCGTCTGCTCCAGTTCCGCGCCGGAGAAGCCGTCGGTGCGACCCACCAGCACCTCCAGGGGCAGGCTGTGCTGGGGGCGGCGGCGGCGCAGCTGCAGATCGAGGATCGTGCGCCGCTCCTCGGCGTCGGGGAGTTCGAGCAGGAAGATCTCATCGAAGCGGCCCTTGCGCAGCAATTCCGCCGGCAGCCGTTCCACCGCGTTGGCGGTGGCCACCACGAACACGGCGCTCGTCTTCTCCGCCATCCAGGTGAGCACGCTCGCCAGCACCCGCTGGCTGGTGCCGCCGTCGCTGCGGCCGTCGCCGCCCCCCAGCCCGAAACCCTTGTCGATTTCGTCGATCCAGAGCACACACGGGGCCATGGCCTCGGCGCGCTGGATCATCTCGCGGGTGCGGGCTTCGCTGGCCCCCACCAGGCCCGCGAACAGCCGGCCCACATCGAGGCGCAGCAGGGGCATCCCCCAACTGTGGGCGATCGCCTTGGCGGTGAGCGACTTGCCGGTGCCCTGGGCCCCCACCAGCAGCACCCCGCGGGGCAGGGGCAGCCCGTAGGCGCGGGCTTCCTCGCCAAAGGCCCGGTGCCGCTGTTCCAGCCAGTGCTTGAGCCGGTCGAGGCCGCCGATGTCGGCCGGTGTGGCCTCGCTGGGGCAGTACTCCAGCAGTTCGCTGCGGGCGATCGCCTGGCGCTTCTCCTCCAGCACCTCGGCCAGATCCTCCTCCCCCAGGCCACCGCGGCGGGCCAGGCCCCGGGCCGCCAGTTGCCGCACCCGCTGGGCGCTCAATCCATGGCAGGCGGCCGTGAGCGACGCGAGCACGTCGGGCGGCATGGGGCGCCCGGTGGCCTCGGCGATCGCCCGCAGCAGCGCGCCGATCTCCTCGGCATCGGGCAGTGGCAGCTCCAGCACTGTCACCGTGTCCTCCAGCTCCCGGGGCAGCGTCCAATCCGGCGCGCTGATCACCAGGGTGTGGGGAAGGCGACGCAGCTCCCCTGCCAGATTGCGCAGCCGGCGGCAGATGCCGGCGTCTTCGCCGTAGCGATGGAAGTCCTTGAGCAGCAGAATCGCCCCCGGCTCCTGAGGCAGGGCCGCCAGGAGGTCGAGGGCCGCCATGGGCTGACGGGCAGCCTCCCCTTCCCGGTTCGGTGCGCCGCGCAGGCCGGCGATGAAGTCCCAGCGCAGCAGGGGGCGGCCACCCAGGCGTTGGGCCACCTGCTCCAGCAGGGATTCCACCCGCTCCTCCTCCAGGCTGCGGATCCAGAGGATCGGCGTACGGGCGCGGATCAGCAGGTCCAGTTGTTCGGCGAGGGAGGCGCTCATGGCGGAACCCGGGAGGGCCGTCAGGACTTGAGGCGTTGCAGGGCGGCCCAGCGGGGATCGGCATCGGCGGGGTCGCTGCTCCAGGTGTCCGGCCCCGGACAGTCGGGTCCGCAGCGGTTCACCAGGGGCAGCTGCAGGCTGAGCTGCTCGAACAGCCACCGCTCCGGGTCGAAGCGCCCCTCGGCATCGAGGCGATCGTCGAGGTCGTCACCGGTGGGGGCCAGGTCGTCGGCATCGCCGCTGAACAGGGCGGGATCGTCGTGGCTGCGGATCTCCACCAGTTCCTCCACCTCGGCCCGCAGGGGATGGTTGAAGTGCTGGAGGCAGCGGTCGCAGCAGAGGGTGACGATCGTGGCCACCTGGGCCTTGAGCTCCAGAGCCGTGCCGTGGTGACGGGCCTGAAGTGATCCTCGCACAGGGGTGAGGCTGGCGAGCCCCTCCACGGGCTGATCAACCTGCCAGCACCTGCCGGTGGCCTGCAGCCGCAGCTCCGGCAGGGACACCGGCCGCAGGGGATCGGTCGTGGAACCGCCGCCCTCGCTCATTTGCGGCCCTTGGGTTCGAAAGGCAGGCGTCCGCTGGCGGGCGCGTTGCCCGCAGTGGCGGCAACGGTCTGCTGGGCGAGCTGCTTGTCGAGGATCTGCTGGAGATTGTCGGGCAGGGACTCACGGCTCAGGATCCAGGTCTGAACCCCCTGGAAGATGTTGGCCACCACCATGTAGAGCAGCACGCCGGCGGGCAGGGGGAAGAACAGGAACATCGCCGTGATCATGATCGGCGTGATCTTGTTGGCCGTGGCCTGCTGCGGGTTGGGCGGCATGCCCATGCCCGAGAGGAACTGAGAGATGAACAGGGTGGCGCCGAAGGAGGCCACCAGGATCGCCACATCCCAGTTCACGGCTCCATCGGTGAGGAAGCCCACCTGACCGAGGGCCTTGATGAACAGGAAGCCGCTGCGGGCCGCCAGGCCGGGGATCTTGCCTTCCACCACGGCGTCGCCGGGGGCCAGGGCATGGATGGTGCCGTCGGCGTCCACACTCACCACCCCCTCGCCCTTGGTCACGCTCCAGCTGGGGTTGAAGGCGGCGCCGTCCTCGACGCCCGCGAGCACCGAGGCGAAGCTGCCGCCTTCACGGGTGTGCAGATCCACCTGGCCGGTTTCGCCCACCCCCAGCTTGAGGCCTTTTTCCAGGGTGCCGATCACCGGCACGTGACTGGTGGCGGTGACGAAGATCGAATGGCTGGGGGTGTTGAACGGCCGGGGCTCGACGGCGGCGATCTGGTCGGCTGGCAGCACCTTCATGTTGAAGGTGTAGGGCACGTCGGCGAACGGGCTGCCCCGCAGGGTGGCGAACAAGGCGAACAGGATCGGCATCTGCACCAGCAGGGGCAGACAGCCCGAGAGGGGGCTGCCGAACTCGTTCATCAGCTTCCCGAGTTCCTCCTGCTGCTTCTTCGGATCGTTGGCGTACTTGCTGCGGATCTCGGCCTGCCGCTGCTGCATCACCGGCTGGGCGATGCGCATCCGCCGGGCGCTGCGGATCGAGCCCGCGCTCAGGGGGAAGAGGGCGAGCCGGATGACCACCGTGAGAGCGACGATCGCGAGGCCATAGCTGGGCACCAATCCATAGAAAAAATCCAGGATCGGGATCAGCAGGTTGTCGGAGATGTAGCCGATCACGGCGGGGGAGTTCGGGGTAGAGGGATCCGGGGGACAGTGTGCCCGACCGGTGGGCTCAGGCGGCGGTCTCGCCGGTGGATCCGAAGCCGGTGGTCGCTCGTGTGCCGGCCCCGGTCTTGCTGCGGCGGCTTTGGCGCTGCTCCTCGATGTAGGCCTCGAGTTCGCGGAACCGGGGCACCGCGCGCATCTCGAGCTTGAAGCCGTCGTCGAGCACGAGCACCATGTCGCCCCAGGCGCCGAAGCCCCGGGGGACGGTGCGCACCTCGCGGATCTGGGAATAGACCACCTGGGTGCGGTCGCGGCCCAGCCAGCCGCCGTTCACCTCGATCCGACGACTGGTGATGCGATAGCGCAGCCACAGGGCTCGCACGATCGCTCCGACGGCGAAGGGAAGACCGATCAGGGTGAGGCCGAACAGCAGGTTGAGGATCAGGTCGCCGCGGGCTGGGCCTCCTTCGTAGAAGGTGGTCTCCGCGGGGGCGGGGCTTGCCGCGGCGCCGGCGGCGGTCGTAGAAGTGCCGATCATGGGGTTAGTCCTGCCTTGTGCAACAGAAGACGACATTCTCCCAGCAGCTGCTCCGGGGGAAGGTCGGGAGAACCGGGCTTCAGGGTGATCAGCAGCCAGATCGGCTGTTCCGGAGCGAGCGGCTGCTCGAGAAGGTGGGCGTGCAGCAGGCGGCGCAGGCGGTTGCGCTGGACCGCACGCTTGCTCACCTTGGCGCTCACCACCACGGCACAGCGCCAGGGGCTGGAGGCATGGCCCCGATCCTGGGGAGGCAGGAGCGGGGGCTCGGCCGGCCACACCCTCAACATCATCGCGGTGCCATGCAGGCGTTGGGCCTTGCGATAGATGCTCTCGAACACCCGGTGGCCCCGGAGGCGATGCCGCTGGGGCAGGGCCACGACGGCGTTGCCGGGCTCAGACCGCCAGGCGGGCGCGACCGCGGCGGCGGCGGGCGCGGATCACGCGGCGGCCGGTGTGGGTGCGCATGCGCACGCGGAAACCGGACACGCGCTTGCGCTTGCGGCTGGTTCCTTCCAAGGTGCGTTTGGTCATGGCAGCCTCCCGGCGTCTCGTTTCCTGTCAATAGATCAACCTACCAGCCGGCGGGGCAAGCTCCTGAGCGGCGCCAGGAGCGTGGCTCAGTTGGACTCGATCTGGATCATCCAGCTGCCCAGATAGCCCGACACGGGGATGTCTCCCGGCGCCTGGGCCAGAGCATTGAGCTGGTACATCGTGGCGGTATAGGGATTGAACAGAGTCATCCACACCCCGATCGTTCCCTTGTCCGAGACGGGGGTGTTGGGGAAGATCTCGATGGCGCGCCCGTTGGGAGTCACTTCCACCGTGGCGGGGATCACCTTCTCGCAGCGGGTGCGGCTGAGCATGCCGCCCTCGCTCATTTCGCACAGCTTGATGCGCTTCGGGTCGAGCTTGGCGTCGAAGTTCTCCGGCAGGCTGATGCTGAGCTTGAGGATCGCGGTCTTGCGGTCCTTCGGCCTCAGCTTCAGGAAGTACTCCGAGCGCCGCAGCCGGGTGGTCTCGGTCATGAAGCAGGTGAGGTTGCGGAAGTCCCTGCTGTTCTCCCAGCGGTAGGTCATCAGCGACTCGCAGGTGCCGCTGCCGGCCTGGGCCGGCTGGATACCGAGGAAGGGGGCTGTGGTGCGATCCAGGGGAAGCAGGGCCGCGGCCGCGCCAACGGCGAGGGAGGCACCGGCGAGGCCGGCGGCCGACCGCAGGCGCTCGGTTCGCAGGAAAGGGGCCATGGGCAGCCGGAGCGGGAAAGGAAAATCCTCAGAAGGCCGGCTCACCCCTCGGGCATGCAGTGGTCGGAAGGGGAGGTGGCTGCAGCGGGATGGGCCCTGTCAGGCCGCAGCCGGGAGGCTTCCCGCAGATAGGGATGGTCGGGAATCCGGTCGGGTTCGAGCCAGGCATGGGCCAGCAGCCGGATGCAGCGGGGCAGATCCCCGGCCACCGCCATCTGCTGGCAGTCGAGCAGCGCCACGGCGTCCCAGCCTTCCCGCCTGCGGGCCACCGCGGCCGGGAAACAGGCGTCGAGGTCGGCGGTCACCGAGAAGGTGACCGACAGCAGCCGGGTGCCGTCGAGCCGGTTGCGGAGCATCAGGGCATCCACCAGCTCGGCCACCGCCGAGGCGATTGCATCGTCGGTGTTGGCATCGGCGGTGGTGGCGCCGCGCAGGGCCCGCAACTGGAGGGGAGGCGTCATGGCGGAGCTCAGGGGCGGTGGAGCCAGAGCGGCTGCCCGCTCCAGCCGAGTTCGAGGCTCAGGGCCTGACCCAGGGCCCGCAGGGCGCCTCGGCCCGGGATCAGACCAGCGAACCGCTTCGGGGGCTTGCCGAAGGTGACGGGTCGGCACTTCTGGGGATCCAGACCCGCGAGTTCCGCCGCCAGCAGCCGGGCCGTTTCCTCGTCGCCGAGAACGTCCACCAGCCCCAGGTCCTTGGCCTGCTCGCCGGTGAACACCCGGCCGTCGGCGAAGCCGCGCACGACGTCCTCGCTCAGGCCCCTGCCCTCCGCCACGGCGGCCACGAACTGGCCGTAGCTGGCGTCGATCAGCCCCTGGAGCAGGGCCCGCTCGTCGTCGGTGAGGGCCCGGTCGGGGGAGAGGATGTCCTTGTAGAGCCCGCTTTTCACGGTGTCGAAGCGGATGCCGATCCGCTCCAGCAGCCGCGAGAGATCGTTGCCGCGCAGGATCACGCCGATCGAGCCGGTGATGGTGCCGGGATTGGCCACGATCTTCTCGGCGGCCACACCCACGTACACGCCACCGGAGGCGGAGATGTTGCCGAAGCTGGCCACCACCCGGCAGCCTTTCTGGCGCAGACGCCGAATGGCGGCGTGAATCTCCTGACTGTCGCCCACGGTGCCGCCGGGGCTGTCAATGCGCAGCAGCAGGGCGGGGCATTCCCGTCGCCCCACGGCGTCGAGGGCCTGGATCACCCGTTCGCGGGTGGGGCCTGCGATCGGCCCCTCGATCGCGATCCTTGCCAGGGTGAGTCGGGTCTTGCGGCGCCAGGGCCAGGCCATGGGGTCGGTCGGTGTTGGGGGGATCTTAAAAAGAGAGCCGAGGACGGCCCACCGGGCCCGGAGCCAGCCCATGCCCCAGCCCCTGCGCTGGCTGTTGATGCTGCTGCCCTTTGCCCTGTGGGGCACGGCGATGGCGGCGATGCGCCCCCTGCTCGATGGGGCCTCCCCACCGCTGGTGGCCGCCCTGCGGATCCTGCCGGCAGGCCTGGCCCTGCTGGTGGTGGCGGGCCTGACTGGGCGCACCCTGGCGGTGGCCGAGGAGGATCGGCCCTGGCTGCTGCTGTTCGCGCTCGTCGATGCCACCCTTTTCCAAGGTTTGCTGACCCGGGGTCTTGCCGAGACCGGAGCCGGACTGGGATCGGTGCTGATCGACTCCCAGCCCCTGCTGGTGGCCCTGTTGGCCCGGGTGCTGTTCGCCGAAGCCATCAACCCGGTGGGCTGGTTGGGTCTGCTGATCGGGCTGGCCGGCATCCTCTGCCTCGGACTGCCGCCGGCGCTGCTGCGGCACTGGTGGCTGGAGGGGCCCCTGGTGCTGGGGGAGCCGGCCTGGAGCCACGGTGAACTTTGGATGCTGGGGGCCGCCGCTGCCATGGCGGTAGGAACGGTGCTCAGCCGGTATGCTTGTCGCCGCAGCGATCCCCTGGTGGTCACAGGCTTGCATCTGCTGCTGGGAGGTTTTCCTCTGCTCGTGCTCGCGGCGCTCGGGCCCGCAGGTGCAGCCGGTTTGTTGCCCACCTGGAGCCCACTCGACTGGGGGCTGATGACCTACGCCTCCTTGCTGGGCAGCGCCCTTGCCTACGGGCTGTTCTTCTGGTTCGCCACCCGCGGGGATCTCACCGGTTTCTCCGCCCTCACCTTCCTCACCCCGGTGTTCGCGCTGCTCACGGGGATGGTGCTGCTGGGTGAGCGGCTGCGGCCGCTGCAATGGCTCGGCGCCGGTCTGGCGCTGGTTTCGGTGGTGCTGATCCATCGCCGCCGGCTGCTCTGGCACCGTTCCGATCCGGCGCCCGGGCCAGAGGAACCCCTGCCCCTGGAGGAGACCGGCGTGGGTGTGGGGTGATGGAAACGACGGTGAACCCGGTGGCGCCGCGAACCAGGCTTTTCGCGTTGCTGGCGGTTCTGGCGCTGGGCCTGCTGCTGTTCGTCTGGCGTCTCGGCAGCACCGGGCTCGTGGATGAGACGCCTCCCCTGTTCGCCGCATCGGCGCGGGCCATGGCCGAGAGCGGCGACTGGTTGATCCCGCAGGTGAATGGTCTGCCTCGCTACGACAAGCCGCCACTGGTGTACTGGCTGATGGGTGCCCTGTATGCGCTGCCTGGCCAGGCCCGCTGGAATCCGCTGGGCACCTGGGCCTCCTCCCTGCCCTCGGCCCTGGCGACCATCGGGGTGATGCTGCTGCTGTGCGACACCCTGCTGCGCCGTCCCCAGCCGGCGGCCCAGCCGCCGGTGGTGGTGGCGATCAGCGCCGCCCTGGCCTTCGCTCTCTCGCCTCTGGTGATCCTGTGGGGTCGCATCGGCGTCAGCGACGCGGTGTTCAGTGCTCTGGTGGCTGCCAGCCTGCTGCTGGCCTGGCGCACCTATGCGGCAGGCGCCGGTCCCTGGTGGCCGGCCTGGCCGGTGCTGGGGCTGGCGGTGCTTGCCAAGGGGCCCGTGGCCGTGGTTCTGTTTGCACTCACCCTTCTGCCGTTCGGCTGGCTCCAGGCCAACCTCGCCGGACTGTGGCGCCGGCTGCGGCCCGTCACCGGGCTGGGTCTGACGACCCTGGTGGCGCTGCCCTGGTACGGCCTTGCCCTGCTGCGAGAAGGCCGTCCCTACTGGGAGAGCTTCTTCGGCTACCACAACCTCCAGCGCTTCACCGCGGTCGTCAACAACCATCTCCAGCCGTGGTGGTTCTTCGGCCCGGTGCTGGTGGTGGCCAGCCTGCCCGCCACGCCCCTGCTGCTGCTGGGTCTGATCCGGGCGATCGGTCCGCTGGCCCTCTCCTGGCGCCGCGCCGCCGAACCGCGGCCCGCCGCCGCCTCCCTCGATCGCTTCGCCGCCTGCTGGCTGCTGGCGGTTCTGCTGTTCTTCACCCTCGCCGCCACCAAGCTGCCGAGCTATTGGTTGCCCGCCACCCCGGCCGCCGGTGTGCTGATCGCCCTGGCCTGCCGCCGCGGCTTCGGTCCCACTGACGCCGCCACGCCGCCGGATCGGGCAGGCCGCCTGGCCTGGGGGCTCACCCTAGTGCTGGCCCTGCTGCTCGCCGGCGCCTTCGCCCTGGGTCCCCTCTGGGTGCCCCTGATCAATGATCCCGAGATGCCCACGCTGCCGGCGGAGCTTCTGGCCCGCGATCTGCTGGTGCCGGCGGCCCTCTGCCTGGCGGCCGCCGCCCTCGCCGGCTGGATCCTGCGCCGGGGCCCGGCGCCGATCGCTCTTCTCGCCCTGCAGCTTCCTTTCGCTCTGTTTGTGCCTGCGGCCCTGCTGCCCTGCTGGTCGCTGGGCGATCAGCAGCGCGGGCTGCCGGTGCGGCAGATGGCCGAAGCCATCGGGCGAACGGCGAAACCGGGAGAGCCGCTGGCGATGGTGGGCATCCTCAAGCCCTCCCTGCACTACTACAGCCGTCGGGTGGTGATCTACGAGGGTCGGTGGGCCGGTGGGCTGGTGAATCTGGCTGAGCGGCTGCGACGGGAGGACCGGGATGGTCAGCGGCCTTCCCCCTCGGCGCTCCAGCCCACGGTGCTCCTGGTGATCGATGCCACCACCTCGGCCGAGCCCTATTGGCAGGGCCTGGCGCCGCAGGAACTGGCCCGGGCCGGCCTCTACCGGCTCTGGCGGGTTGATCGGGGGCGCCTGGAAGCGCGGGAGGCATCCCTTCGGGCCGCCGGCGAAACTCCGGACTGGCGCCTTCCCGTGCCGGAGCGCTACTGAGGCGGCGGCCCGTCGCCCGTCGCCTTGCCAAGCTCATCAGCCTCGGGCGCCTTGAGGTGCAGGCGGAAGCAACTCCCCTTGCCCAGCCGGCTCTCCACCTCGATCCTGCCTCCCATCGCCTCCACCAGGAGGCTCACGATCGACAGGCCCAGGCCCGATCCCCGGGCCCGGTCGAGGGCGTTGGGAGCGCGATGGAACCGCTCGAAGATCCGCGGCAGGTCCTCGGGCGGGATGCCGATGCCGTGATCGCTCACGCTGATCTCCACCCCGGGGCGGCTGTCCTCGCCCCGCTCCCTGACGAGCTCCACCAAGATCGCTGAGCTGTCTGGGGTGTATTTGTCGGCGTTCTCGATCAGGTTCAGCACCACCTGCTGCAGCCGGTCGGCCTCGGCGATCGCCATCACCGGCTGGTCGGTGGATTCCTTCGGCAGCCTCAGTTCGAGCCGGCGGGCCAGCTGGCTGCGGGCAAGGTCGCAGGCCATCAGCAGGATCTCGTCCACCGCCACCGGGCCGGGCAGCAGTTCCAGCCGGCCCGATTCGCTGCGAGACAGGTCGAGAAGGTCGTTGAGCAGACGCGTGATCCGGTGGGTCTCGGCCTCGGCCGTGGCCAGGGCACGCAGCTGTTCGGGCTGGAGGCTGCCTCCCCGCCGCTGCAGCCGCCGCAGATAGCCGCTGATGATCGTGAGTGGATTGCGCAGCTCGTGGCTGACCGCGCTCACGAAGCTGCGCTGGTGGTCCCAGGTGTGGGCCAGCCGGTCCAGGAGGCTGTTGTAGGCCTCCGCCAGATCCTGCACCTCCTGAGGCGCGCCGTCCACCGGCAACCTGCTGGTGGCCAGCGTGTCGGTGGTGATGGCCGCTGCCATGCGGTTGAGTTCACGAAGGGGCCGGATGATGCGGCGGGTCAGCAGGGTGAGGGCCAGCAGGGTGAGGGCCAGGCAGCCGAGCCAGATCAGCAGCATGTCCATCAACAGGCGGACCAGGGCCCGCCAGGGTTCGTTCACGTCCTCCGCCACCCAGAGTTCGGTGCCGTCCGAGCTGCGGTGATGGCGGTGCACCAGATGGCGGAGGTTGCTGATCGTGCGGGTGGTCACCGGACCAGGCCCGTCGCCGGTGCCGCCGGGAACCGCGTACAGGGATGCCCCGTCGATCCCCTCCAGCGGACGCGAGACCAGCCGGCGGCCGTCGGGCAGACGGATCCAGAAGAGGGGCCCTCGGCGGGACTGGCGATCGAGATCGCGGCGCAGCCCGCTGAGGTCCGCCGGCTGGGGGCTGGCAGCCACCGCGTTGAGACGGGCCACCAGCGGTTCTGCCGCCATGGCTGCCCGATGCAGATGGTCGCGGACCAGCACCTGGCGATTGAGCTGGATCGTGGCCAAAGCGGCGGCCGCGAACCCCAGGGCGGCGGTGCCGAGCACCGCCAGACGCAACTGAACCAGGAGGCTGCTGAACCGTGAGGACCGCCCTGTGCCCACCCCGGCTCAGGCGGCCATGGGCGTGCGGATCAGCCCCTGGTAGAGGCGCTCCAGGGCATCGATGTTACGGGTGAGGGTGTAGCGCTCCAGCACCCGCTCGCGCGCCCGTCGTCCGAGTTCGGCGGTCAGCACGGGCTGGTCCCTGAGCACCGGCAGCAGGGTGCGCAACTGGGTGGTCACCCCCTGGGTGCGGATCACGATGCCCGCGCCGCCTTCCAGCACCTCCCCGTCGGCGCCGGCATCGGTGGCCACGCAGGCCGTGCCGCTGGCCATCGCCTCCAGCAGGGCCAGGGACAGGCCCTCCACCAGGGAGGGCAGCAGGAAGACCTCGGCGAGCTGCAGCAGGGCGATCCGGCGCTGCAGGCTGGCCTCGTAGCCCCACCAGAGCACATCGTTCTCACCGCCGTTCTGCAGGGAGCTGAGCAGCGGCCCGTCCCCCACTACCACCAGCAGGCATCCCTCGGGCCGCACCAGCCGCCATGCCCGCAGCAGGGCCTCCACGTTCTTCTCGGTGGACACCCGGCCCATGTAGAGGAAGACGCGCCGCCCCGAGAACTGCCGCCGCAGCGCCTCCAGCTCCGCGGCCGGACCGGCTGGAGGCGGGCACCAGAGGGAGGGATCCACACCATTGGGGATGACCGCCAGCCGCTCCCGACGCACCCCCAGCCGTTCGAGCAGCTCCGCCTGAAGGCCGGAAAACACGATCACCCGGTCGAAGCGGGCCAGGGAGGGGGCGTAGAGCTGGTAGGTGAGCTGCTGGGTGCCGGCGGCCAGGTTGCGCAGTCCGGCGTCGAAGGCCGGGTGGAACGTGGCCACCAGGGGCAGCCCCAGCTGCTGGCACAGATCCGGCAGGCGGAAGTCGAGCGGGGAGAGGGTGAGGCTGGCGTGCACCAGATCGGGCCGCAGCTGCTCCAGCGATTCGCGCAGCTCCCGCTGGGCCCCCGGTGAGGGGATGGTGTACACCTGCGACTTCACCAGGTAGGGCAGGGTCACCTCCCGGTGCTCACCGGTGGCGTCCCAGCTGGGGAGGGGGGGTGCTTCCTCCTGCCGGCTCAGGGGCGCCGTCGGGGTGTCGAAGTGGATGAAGCTGACCCGATGAGCTCGTTCTCGCAGGGCCGCGGTGGTGCTCAGGCCGTAGGTGACATTGCCGCAAAAGGGGGACTTCTTGCCCAGCCAGGCAACGTGAACCACCGGGAGCGGTTGCATTCGACACTAAAAACTAGCAGTGCAGCCTGCGGCCCCGCTGTGGTGGCCCGCGGCGGATCCGCCGCATCAGGGACGCCAGGGCTGCTCCACGAGGGCGGCGGCGGCGGCGATCGAGGCCAGGGCCCAGAGCACCGGCAGCAGGCCATAGCGGCTCACCACCGCACCGGCCAGGGCCAGCGGCAGGCTGAGGGCGATGTTGATCAGGTTGTTCTGCAGGCCGAAGACCTTGCCCCTCTGATCCTCCGGGGTGTCCTCCTGGATGGTGGTCTGGGCCGGGATCGCCACCAAGGCGGAGCCGAAGCCCAGCAGCGCGCAGAACGACAGGGTGAGGGGCAGGTTGCCCCGGATCTGGCCCAGCAGCACCAGGGACCCGGCAATCAGGCCCAGCCCCACCGCCGCCAGCAGCCTCCGGCGGAAGCGATCCCCCAGCTGGGCCATCGCAAGGGCGCCCACCGCCAGCCCCACGCCGCTCATGGCCAGCAGGGTGCCGAAGCCGGTGGGGCCCAGTTCGCCGATCGCCGCGGCCAGGCTGATCGCCAGCACGTACAGGGCGGCGAGGATGCTGTAAAGCAGCACCAGCTGCAGCATGGCCCCGCGCACGCTCGCCCGCTGCCGCAGCACCTGCAGCCCCTCCCCCACCTCCTGCCACACCGACACGTTGCGGCTGGTGCGGGCGGGTTCCTCGATCGCGATCCCGGCGATCGCCAGGGCGGCCAGGCCGTAACAGAGCGGCAGCAGCAGCACCTCACCATCCCGCAGCCCGGTGGGTGCCAGCAGCATCCGCAGCAGCCGCAGGATCGGATCGCCGAGGGCGAAGCCCACGATCGTGGCGGCCATGCTCGTGGCCTGGTAGGCCGAATTGGCGGCCAGCAGCTGGTGAGAGGGCACCAGAAGGGGGATCGCCGCCTGCTCCGCCGGGGCGAAGAACTGGGTGAGCACCGATTCGAGGAACGTCATCAGCACCAGGGCCCAGTAGCCCCAGCTCAGCCCCATCCAGGTAGGCCCGGGGATCAGGCACAGGGGGATGAACAGCACCAGGACGGCCCGCAGGCCGTTGGAGGCCACCATCACGGTGCGTTTCGGCCAGCGGTCGGCCCAAACCCCGGCGACCGTGCCCAGCAGCATCGCCGGGATGGTGTTGGCTATGTAGATGCCCGTGGCCAGTAGGGTGATCATCTGGGCTCGGTTCTCCAGGCCCATGCGCATGGCGGCCGCGGCCCCGGCGAGCGCCTCGTTGCTCTGGGGGGTGTCGGTGACCCAGTGCTGGGCGATCAGGAACACCATCAGCACGATGTAGAACTTGTCGGCCAGCTGGGAGAAGATCTGGCCGATCCACAGGCGCCGGAAGCCCGGCAGGGCCAGCACCGCTCCCAGACCGCGTTCGCGCAGTCCGCTCCCCACCCCGTCCTGGCTCATCGTCCGCCCGTGATCACCGGTTCGCAGCCGGCTCGCACCAGTTTGAAGGCACGGGGTGTCCGGCCCAGGTGCTCGCCGCACCAGGCCTCGATCACCGCCAGCAGATGCAGCCAGACCGGCTCTGGGCCCAGCAGGGCCCCATCGCGGCGGCGGGGCGGCACCTGACGGGGCAGCCGCTGCAGCAGGGCCAGTTCCGAGGCATTGAGCACCACCTTCGCCCCGGGCACCGCCCCGATCGCCAGCCCTTCCCCCGGCAGCACGCTGCAGCGCCAGTCCCAGTTCCCCAGGGGAGGTTCCAGGGGCTCGCCTGTGCGGCAGCAGCGGGCCAGGGGGAGGGCAAAGCCGCCCAGGGCCAGCAGATGCACGCTGCCCTGAACCGCCGTGGCCACGGCCTCGACCCGATCGGAGCGTTCCAGCACCACCTCCTCCAACCGCCCGAACTGCAGCAACAGATCGGCCAGTATCCCCGGCGCCGGGTCCTCGGCCGGCACCAGCCGCAGCGCTATCTCCGCCAGCGCCTGGGCTGCGGCAAGGGTCTCGAGCCGCTGGCCCAGTTCGCCGAAGCTGCGCAGCACGGTGAGCTGGCGCACCCGCCGCAGCCCCCGCTGCCCCCCCACCTGCAGACGCAGCAGGGTGAGGGGCTGGGCTGCCGCCAGGCTGCTGCGGGGCCGGCGGGCCCCGGGCACCGCCAGCCGCAGCAGCCCCGCGTCGCCGCTGAGCAGCGTCAGCAGCCGGTCGCTCTCGCCCAGGGGGCCGCAGGCGAGGGCCAGCCCTTCGAGCACCGTCTCGGGCATGGTTCCGGCGCGCTCAGGATTGGGAAGGGCTGCGCAGGGCCTCCATCAGGGCGACGCCCCTGCTGGTGCCCAGCCGGCTGGCCCCTGCCTCCAGCAGGGCGTAGGCCTGCTCGAGATCGCCGATCCCGCCGGAGGCCTTGATCGCCGCCCGCCCCCGGGCCAGCTCCCGCAACCGGGCCACCTCGACCGGGGTGACCTTCGGGCCGAAGCCGCTGCCGGTCTTGAGGAAACGGGCACCGGCGTCGACGCTCACCTCCACCAGCAGAGCGAGGGCCTCGGGGTGGAGCCGGCCGCTTTCCACGATCACCTTCAGCGGCAGGCCCAGATCGGTGAGGGCCGCCAGGTCGTCGAGCACAGCATTGCCGTCGCCGTCGGCGAGGGCGCCAAAATCAGGCACCACGTCAATCTCGTCGGCACCGGCGGCGGCGGCGGCCTCCGCTTCGGCACGCTTGATCGCCGTCGGCACGGCGCCGAAGGGGAATCCCACCACCGACACCAGCCGCACCGGGCCGCCCAGCGGCAGCCGCTCCCTGGCCACCTCCACCCAGCGGGAGGCCAGGCAGACCGCGGCGAAGCCGAAGTGGCGGGCCTCCTCACAGCAGGCCTCGATCGCGGCCCGCCCCCGGTGCGGATCGAGCAGGGCATGCTCGATCCGAGGCGCCAGGTCGGGACGGTCGCCGGAGTGCCGGCCGGCTTCAGGACTCACGAGGCTGGATCACCCCGAATCCCCCGTGGTTGCGCCGGTAGACCACCTGGATCTGGTCGGTCTCGGCGTCGCGGAACACGTAGAAATCGTGGTCGATCAGATCCAGCTGGTGCAGGGCGTCGTCGAGGGCCATCGGCGGCATGGCGAAGTACTTGCGGCGCACACCCCGGCTGGGGGTCGCGGGTTCCTTGCCGTCGGTGAGGCTGGCTCCCGGGAGGGGAAGGCTCGCGGCTCCTGCCTCCTCGTCACGGGCCGAACGATGCACCGGTCCCTGCTGGCGCTCCAGCAGCCGATCCTTGTAGCGGTTGAGCTGGCGGCTGAGCTTGCTGGCCACCAGGTCGATACTGGCGTAGAGGTTGTCGCTGCGTTCCTGGGCCCGGATCACGGTGCCGTTGGCGAACATCGTGACTTCGGCGATCTGCTGGGGGACCCGCGGATTGCGGGCAACGGACAGATGGACGTCCGCTTCCTTGACGATGCCTTCGAAGTGATTGATCGCGCGGGTGAGCTTGGTCTCGGTGTAATCCCGGATGGCCGGGGTGACGTCGAGGTTGCGGCCGTGAATGAGCAGTTTCATCGGGTGCCGGTTGCCGGAGGGGTTGGGCCGGATCTCTTCCGGTCTCCGGGGTTCCGGTTGATTCCACGCTAGGAAGCCCGGATCATGCGTTCCACAGCCGACGCAATCCTTTTCGAAGTGGCTCGGCCGGTGCCCTTCCCGCTGGGCTGGGACTGGCAGCGCCAGCTCCAGGGGCGTCTGCTGCACGATCCCGCCGGAGTGGAGGCGCTGCTGGCCCTGCAGCACGAGCCCTGCTACACCCTCGGGCGCGGCGGCGATCCCGCACACCTGGGCTTCGATCCGTACGATCCCCCCCACCCCCTGCACCGCATCGACCGCGGCGGCGAGGTGACCCATCACCTGCCCGGGCAGCTGGTGCTTTATCCGGTGCTCAACCTCCAGCGTCATGGAGGCGACCTTCACCTCTATCTGCGCAGCCTGGAGCAGGTGGTGATCGATCTGCTGGCCGAGCTGGGCCTGGAGGGCGGTCGGCTGCCGGGACTCACCGGCGTGTGGCTGGAGGGGCGCAAGCTGGCGGCGATCGGTGTGGGGGCCCGCCGCTGGATCAGCAAGCACGGCCTGGCGCTCAACGTGGACTGCGCCCTGGAGGGTTTCGCCGCGATCACCCCCTGCGGGATCGCCGACAGGCCGGTGGGGCGTCTGGCGGACTGGCGGCCGGATCTCACCGCCGCCGCCCTCCAGCCACGGCTGGTGGCGGCCTTCGCCCGGCACTTCGGCCTGAACCTGCGGCCGCCTACCCGACAGGAAACCCTCCAGGGGTGGTAACCATTGGGCGCCGATCCGCCTCTCCCTCCCATGTCGCTGGCCGCCGGAAGCCCCCGCTCCGAGGTCGTCTGGACCGCCGATGCCGACGATCTCCGGGCCTTGGCCCGGCGCAGCGACTGGAGTGCGCTCACCGGCCTGGAGCAGCTCTGGCCGGTGCTGGCCGACCGCTACGGCGAGGCTCTCGCCCTCGATGCCCCCCATGCCCATGCGCCCGAACGGATCAGCTACGGGGAGCTGAAGGTGCGGATCGACCGGGCCGCCGCCGGTTTCGCGGCGCTCGGCGTTCGCCCCGGAGACGTGGTGGCGCTGTTCGCTGAGAACGGGCCGCGCTGGTTCGTGACCGACCAGGGGCTGATGCGGGCCGGGGCCGCCGATGCGGTTCGGGGCAGCAGCGCGCCGGAGGAGGAGCTTCGATACATCCTCGGGGATTCCGGGGCCGTGGGCCTGGTCGTCGAGACGGCCGCCCTGCTCGCCCGACTGGAGCTGGATGCCGCCCTCAGCGAGAGGCTGCGGTTCGTGGTGGTGCTCGAAGGGGAGGCCGGGCCCGACCTGGCCGACGGCCGGATCCCCTGCCATGGCTGGGACGACCTGTTGGCCCAGGGGGCCACCGCTGACCTGCCGCCGCCGCCGCCGGCCGATCCGCAGCGCCTGGCCACGATCCTCTACACCTCGGGCACCACGGGCCAGCCCAAGGGTGTTCCCCTCACCCACGCCAACCTCCTGCACCAGCTGCGCCATCTCGGCGTGGCGGTGGCTCCCTCCCCGGGAGACCGGGTGCTGAGCGTGCTGCCCATCTGGCATTCCTACGAACGCAGCGCCGAGTACTTCCTGCTCTCCTGCGGCTGCGCCCAGACCTACACCACCCTTCGGCACCTGCGCTCCGACCTGCAGGAGGTGCGCCCCCAGTACCTGATCAGCGTGCCGCGGCTGTGGGAGGCGTTGCTTTCGGGCTTCGAGGACGCCATGGCCTCCATGCCCGCCAGCCGGCGACGGCTGATCGAGGCGGCCCTGGCCAACAGCCGCGCCTACGGCCTCCAGCGCCGGGTCGCCGCCGATCTCACCCTCGAGAGCGAACCGCTGTTGCGGCGGGCCCTGGCTGCCCTGCAGGCCGGCCTGCGCTGGCCCCTGCACCGGCTGGCCTCGGCGCTGCTCTGGCCGAAGGTGCGCGGCCAGTTGGTGGGCGGCGAACTCCGCACGGCGATCAGCGGCGGCGGTGCCCTGGCGCTTCATGTCGATGGCTTCTTCGAGGCGATCGGCATCGAACTGCTGGTGGGCTACGGGCTCACCGAGACCAGCCCGGTGCTCACCTGCCGCCGCACCTGGTCGAACCGCCGGGGCAGCGCCGGACGGCCACTGCCGGGAACGGCCCTGCGCATCGTGGATCCGGAAAGCAGACGGGCCGTGCAACCGGGGGGCCGGGGCGTGGTGCTGGCGAAGGGGCCCCAGGTGATGGAGGGCTACTTCAGCAAACCCGAGGCCACCGCCCGGGTGCTCGATGCCCAGGGCTGGTTCGACACCGGCGATCTCGGCCGGCTGCTGCCCGACGGCACCCTGGTGCTCACCGGCCGGGCCAAGGACACGATCGTGCTGAGCAGCGGCGAGAACATCGAGCCCGGCCCCCTCGAGGAGGCCCTGGTCGCCAGCCCGCTGGTGGAGCAGGTGATGCTGGTGGGTCAGGACCGCAAGCAGCTGGGCGCCCTGCTGGTGCCCCGGACCGAGTCCCTGGCGGGCTTTGCCGCAACGGCCGGCACCGCCGTGCCCGACCATGAGCGCCCCGAGGCGGTGGATCCGTCCCTGCTGCGGGCGCTGACCCGTGAGTTCAACCGGCTGCTGGCGGAGCGGCCGGGGTCCCGCCCGGACGAGCGCCTGGCCGGAGTGGCCCTGGTGGCTCCGTTCACCATCGAGAACGGCCTGCTCACCCAGACCCTCAAGCAGCGGCGCGACCGGATCACGGAGCGGGATCGCGCCGCGATCGCCGCGATCTATGGGGGAGAATGAGCGAAGCGTCGATCCTGTGTCAACGCATCAAGACAATTTTGCGTCTGCCTGTGTCGATCTTGGTTCCGATGCCCGAGCACGGTAACGACCGAGGTGGTAGCGCTGCTCATGGGCATCTCCAGGAACACCCTCTACAGCAGGGTGGCCGGCGGCGTCGTCACCTTGCTGTCAGTGGCCGCCATCAGAACGCCGGCACGGGCCGTTGTGATCAACGTGGGATGAGTCAACTGGGATATTTCTGCCGAGGTGGTGTCCCCAGGCACCAATATTGACGTTTTCAAGGCCACCTACATCACCTCTCAGCCTTGGGCTGGCGACGAGAACATCGCAAACCAATTTGCTGCGAAGCTGGGAAATCAACTCACCTTGCCCAACCCATCGAATTACGGCCCCTTCTTCGCTTTTGATGCTGTCGGGACAGCGACTGTCTACGACGTCGGCGTCTCAGGTAGTCCGGACGGCAGCGAGGCTTTAGCTTTCACGGTCGGTTCCAATCAGGCTTTCACCTACGCCAAGGCCACCCGTGTGCCGAGCTCCGTTGTGCCGGGCCCGCTGCCGGTTCTCGGAGGCATGGCAGCCTTCGGCTGGAGCCGTCGGCTTCGCCTGCGGGTCACCCTCGTCACCAGGCCCTGACGGCCAGGCGTGGGGTCCACGATCCAGCGTTCCTCTCCAGCCGGCGTTTCCGCCGCTCGCTTCCTGGCCCGTGCCTCAGTAGCCACCGCCGTTGTGTTCATCGTCTCGGTGGCCTCGGTGTTTCTGCCGGTGAGCCTGCTGGCGCCGGCCTGGCAGCACGAGCAGGTCGCGGCCCTGGTGAACAACGGGGTGATCGCCCTGCTGTCGCTGGTGCTGATCTTCGTGGCCCACGCCCTCGATCCGTGTAACGCCCGCGTCAAGGTCCTTCACGCCCGGTTCCGGCGCTGGGCTGCGATCGCTGCCCTCGCTTATCTGCTGCTGGTCCCGGTCGCGATCGCCTCCCTGGCTGGTCAGGTTGAGATCGAACAGCGCCTGGAGCTGCGCCGGCGCGGCCGGGTGCGCCGGCGCTTCGATGCCATGCGCGACCTGATCGCCCGGGCTCCCTCGGCGCAGGCTCTCCAGCAGGGACTGGCCCGGATGGAGGGCCCGGTGCTTGGAGCCGCCGACCTCGCCGAACCCCTGCCCTCCCTCCGCCGCAGGCTCACGGTGCTGCTCGAGCAGGGACGGACCCAGGTGCTGGAACGCGTGAAGCCCCCGGATCCAGCCCGCAGGCTGCTGCTGGTGCGCGAAACCGTGCGCCTGGTGATGTCCTCGCTGGTCTTCGCGGCGGCCTTCGCCGCCGGTGCCAGCCACAGCGAGGCTTCCGGTTCCCTGCTGGGGGCCCTGCTCCGTCGGACCTCCGCCATCAGGCACCGCCTCCAAGCCGCTGTCGCCAGGGCTTCCACCTCCACCCCTGACAACGCCACTCCCACACCCACACCCACCTCAACCCCCACTCACACCCCCGAGAACGTGCCGGTCCGCACCCGTCGCCGTCGCCGTACCCGCAACCCCTGACTCCATCGGCGCGGGTATGTAGGCGTGGGTTCGTTGACCGTCCGGCCGACGGCCTGACAACCTCAAGCCAGTTCCATCCTTCCCATGGCCGACGCCACAACCCTGAGCATCAAGCGTTCGATCACCGTGCGGGCCGTCGTCACCCCCCGCTGGAAGGAGGATGCCGAGCGGGAGCTCAGCAATGCCATCAGCGGTGTGGATCAGCAGCTGGCCCAGCTGGAGCAGGAGGGGCAAAGCCTGATCGAGGAGATCCGCCGGCAGAGTGCCAACCCCCTCGACCCTC
>JBJTUJ010000315.1:0-3217 GCA_046080685.1 Cyanobium sp.
GGGAGCGCCACAGGGGCGGATCGCCCGCCAGCACCAGCCTGTAATTGGCCAGGGTCCAGGCCGCGGGGCCGCCTGGCCTCTGCCCCACCAGCGCCTCGGGGGGCAGCAGGGAGGTGTGCAGCTGCCAGAGCAGCGGACCCAGGCTCCAGAGCAGGGCCAGCAGCCTCATGCGTTCCTCCGCGGCAGCCGGTTCTGCAGCAGCAGCCAGGCCAGGCCGGGCACCAGCAACAGGAGGAACGTGGCCATGAGCACGGTGGAGCCGTAGCCGAAATCGAGAAAGCGAAGGGCCTGGCGGTAGGCGTAGACCGCCAGGCTCTCGGTGCTGCCGGCCGGGCCGCCGCCGGTGAGCACCTGGATCAGGTCGAACACCCCCAGGGACTGGGCGAGGCGGAAGAGCAGGGCCAGGGCGATCCAGGGGGCGAGCAGCGGCAGCGTGAGCCGCCGCAGGATCGTCAACTGGCCCGCCCCCTCCAGCTGCAGCGCCTCCACCAGGTCGGCGGGGATCGACTGGAGCCCGGCCAGCAGCAGCAGGGCCACGAACGGGGTGGTCTTCCAGACATCGGCCACCACGGTGGCCAGCCAGGTGGTGGCGGGGGTGGTGAGGAAGCCATAGGTGGGCAGGCCCAGGCGGCTCAGCAGGGCATTGAACGGTCCGTGGGGATCGTTGAGAATCCAGCGCCAGCCGAGGGCCATCACGGTGGTGGGCAGGGCCCAGGGCAGCAGCACCAGGGCCCGCAGCGCCCCCCGGCCGCGGGAGGGCCGGTGCAGCAGCAGGGCCAGGGCCAGCCCGAGCAGCAGTTCCAGCCCCACCGACACGCCGGCGAAGCGCAGGGACTGCCAAACGTCCTGGAGGAAGCGCTCATCGCCCAGAAGCCGGCCCCAGTTGGCGCCCCCGTTGGGCACCGCCACCAGGCCGGTGACCACGGAACTGGCGTGGAGGCTCAGCCAGGCGGCCCGCAGCAGCGGCAGCAGGAACACCGCCGCCAGCAGCAGCAGCGCCGGCAGCATCAGCAGCAGGTCGACGGCGAGCTCGTTCATCCACCGGCCCCCGTGATCGCCCGGATCACCGCCTCGCTGCGCTGCTGGGCCCCGGCCATCGCCGCCGCCGGCGCGCCCAGGCCGGTGATCATGCCGTTGATCTGCCGCTGCAGCACGTCACTCAGCTGGGCGTAGAGGGGCGTGAGGGGGCGCAGCAGGGGACCGGCGGCCAGGGCGGCGCGCTGGGCTGCCAGCAGCGGCGCTGCCTTCTGCAGCTTGGGATCCTCATACAGCGCCGTCCAGGTGGGGGCGTAGCCCTGTTCCACGGTCAGCCGGCGCTGCAGCTCCGGCCCGGTGAGCCAGAGGATCGCCGCCGCCGCCTCCCGCGGATGGCTGCTGCCCCGCAGCAGGGCGAACCCCCAGGTGCCGAGGGTGCCGCCGGCCTCTTGCCCCGGGGCCACCACCACCGGCGCCACTCCCACGTGGCCCACCACCGGCCCGCCCCCCTTCTCGATCTCCTTCCAGGCATAGGGCCAGTTGCGCAGGAAGGCGGCCTCGCCGGCGGCGAACAGCTGCAGCGCCTCGTTCTCCGCGAACCCGCCCACGGCGGCGGGGCTCACGCCGTCCTTCACCAGGCCTTCGAGCCAGGCCGCCGCCTGGATCGCCTCCGGCCGGTCAAGTTCGGTGCGGCCCGTGGCCGGATTCCACCAGTGGCCGCCGAAGGCGTGGATCGCCTCGAGCGTCACGCAGCTGAGCCCCTCGTACTGGCGGCCTTGCCAGAGGAAGCCCCAGCGCACCTTCCCCTGCCGCTGCAGGTCGCGGGAGATGCGCACCAGCTCATCGGTGGTGCGGGGCGGGCGCGCCATCAGATCGGTGCGCCAGTAGAGCAGGCCCGTGTCGCCGCTGAAGGGGAGCCGCCAGAGGTGGCCGTCGAAGGCATTGCCGGCCCGGGCCCCCGGTTCCATCGCCCCCAGCACCCCTTCCCCCACCAGGGGCTCCAGGGGCACCAGCCAGCCGGCCGCCGCGAACAGCGGCGTCCAGGTGATGTCCACCATCAGCACGTCGTAGGGCGCGTCGCCCAGCAGCAGGCTGCCGACGGCCAGATCGGCGATGGTGTCGGTGTCGAGCGGGCCGCGCACCAGCTCCAGCTCCAGCCCCGGATGGCTGCGGCGAAAGTCGGGCAGCGCCCCAACGGTGGCGTCGTAGAAGGGCGCTGGCAGCAGCACCCTCACCGGGATCACGTCAGCGGCGGAGGGAGCGCCGCGGGCGGCGGGCAGCAGCAGCAGCAACCCGGCCGCCAGCAGGGTGAACAGTCGCCGCAGGAGCCAGGGCAGGGGCGGTCGGGGCGACATGGCGGTGGCCTCAGAGGCCCCGCTCCATCAGCCGGCCCATCAGATCGCAGCTGCGCTGCTGGAAGCCGGCCAGTTCGTTGGGCTCCAGCCCCCCCACCGCCAGGCGGGCCATCTCGTAGAGATGGTGGCCGAGCTCGGTGGCGAGCTGCTGGCTGGGGGAGGCACCGCCACCGGCGGTGAGCACCGAGCCTTCCGACAGCCGGCGCAGACCCTCCACCAGCGGATGGCGGCGGTTCACAAGCAGCACGTGGTGCTCCGGCAGACCCGGAAGCCGCTGCTCCATCAGTGCGCCCATGTCGTTGAGGCGGCGCATCTGCTCCGGCAGCAGGATCAGGGCCGCCGGGGCATTCTCCCCCTTCAGGGACTGCACCTGCACCGTGACCTTGTCGTTGGCCAGGGCGCTGCGGAACAGTTCCCGCAGCTTCTCGCCACTGTCCTTGCCCTCGGCGTCGGTGAGTTCGCTCTCCTTCTCCTTGAGGCTGTCGTCGAGCTCGGCATCCACCCGCTGGAACTTGAGTTCACCGTGGCGGTGCTCGAGCCAGGGAATGAACTGGGAATCGATCAGGGTGTCGGCCAGCAGCACCTCGGCGCCCTGGGATTTCCACAGGGCCAGGGGGCCGGCCTGGCCCGCCTCATCGGTGCAGTAGAGGATGCGGGTGTCGCTGCCCTCGCCCAGGCGGCTGCGGTAGCCGGCCAGGGTGGTGTAGGCCCTGTTCTCAGGGCCGGGCAGCGGATCGAGGGTGCTGGCCACAGGTGCAGCCTCGGCGCTCTCCGCTGTGGCTTCCGCCTCAGCGTTTCCGCCAGCCGCTGCGGTGGTGCCGAAGAGCACCAGCTCCGCCACCTGATCGGCAAACTTCTCATCCTCCATGGCGCCGATCTTGATGAAG
>JBJTUJ010000316.1:0-6752 GCA_046080685.1 Cyanobium sp.
GCTTGCAGCCATCAGAAGGCTTGCGGCACAACGGATTTCATGCCTCCAAGGGGAACGACTCCGAATCTTATGCGGATCCGCCTAAGATGTGTTCACTGTGTTACAAATCAGCGCGTGGGGCCGTCCAAGCCTGATTTAAGGAATTCCTGCATGTTTGATCTTTTCTACTAAGCAGGCTCCCAATTTGCGCGGAGTAGATCGCCAAAAAGAAAAATTTAAGACCACTAATCCTACAGTAAGCATTCTTGCCCTGGTTTAACGATCCTTCAAGCGCTGCCCTTGAGTGTCAGGCAAGGAGGTATTGGCATCGAAGCAGACCCGACGGCGGCATGTCCACTCCAGGGGCTTGTTCGAAGGTGTCGCACCACAACAGGCAGCGTTTGCAGACCTACGCCTCATCTGCAAGGCTCAATTCACCTCCGCGTCGCTTCTCACGCTCGCACTCAACTTCAGACCCAGGGCCGTGACCAACTTCAGGATGGCTTCAAAGTTCGGACTGCACTCTCCAGGCAAGGCCTTGTAGAGGCTCTCCCTGGAAAGTCCGGAATCTCTGGCCACCTGGGTCATCCCCTGGGCCCGTGCGATGTCACCAAGAGCCTTGGCAATAAAGGCAGCATCAACTTCCGCCTCTTCAATGAAGGCTTCCAGGTAGGCCGCCATCTCCTCCGGTGTGCGTAGATGCTCGGCAACGTCGTAGGGGCTTGTCGTGGTTTTCATCAGGTTTGCTCCGGCAGGTTGTCTGCCAACTGAAGGGCCTCATCAATGTCCTTGGCTTGCGAACTCTTGCCTCGGGCAGCTAAAAGAATGATCAAGGTGGTTCCCTTTTGTAGGTCGTAGACCCTGAACCAGTGGCCGTCTGCGCTGGCCGCAGCTGCCGCCGACCCCCCATGGATAAGCCGCTCATGGAATTTGAAGCGATAGACCACTCTCTACCCTTCAGCCATCCCTGCTGCCTAACCCACCACTCAATGGAAAACGTTGACGCCTCCTTTTCCCGGGGAATTCGCATCCAGGAATGAACCAGGCCAGCGTGCGCCCACGGAACACGGGCAAGCAATCCAGCCGCTTCCACGTGCCTGAATCAAGCCCGATAGACAGCAACTCAATCGCGTAGCGGCTTTGCCTCAAGCTCTACGGATAAATGGGCATTGGTTATCATCTGGCCCCATGCCGAGAGCGATCGACAGGGTGCAACGACTCAGCCACGATCGGACAATCTTTGCTTCAGGGATGCTTCACGGGCCACTCAGCGCGTAGCCATGCCCGAGACTGGTGGACATGAGCGCGGCCTACCAACCCCTTCACCACAAATATCGACCGCAGCGCTTTGCCCAGCTGGTGGGCCAGGAGGCGATCGCCACCACCCTGGGCAATGCCCTGCGCACGGGCCGGATCGCCCCCGCCTACCTGTTCAGCGGCCCCCGGGGCACCGGCAAAACGTCCAGCGCCCGGATTCTGGCCCGTTCCCTGAACTGCGTGGGCTCCGACGGCCCCACCCCGGAACCCTGCGGCACCTGCGAGCTGTGCGTTGCGATCACCGCCGGCAACGCCCTCGACGTGATCGAGATCGATGCCGCCTCCAACACCGGCGTCGACAACATCCGGGAACTGATCGAGCGCTCACGCTTCGCCCCGGTCCAGGCCCGCTGGAAGGTGTACGTGGTGGATGAATGCCACATGCTTTCCACGGCGGCTTTCAACGCCCTGCTCAAGACCCTGGAGGAACCCCCGCCGCGGGTGGTGTTCGTGCTGGCCACCACAGATCCCCAGCGGGTCCTGCCCACGATCCTGAGCCGCTGCCAGCGCTTCGACTTCCGCCGCATCCCCCTGGAGGCTCTGGAGCACCACCTGGGCTGGATCGCCGCGGAGGAAGGGATCGGCATCACGCCCGAGGCTTTGCATGTGGTGGCCCAGAGGTCGCAGGGGGGGCTCCGGGATGCCGAGAGCCTGCTCGATCAGCTCAGCCTGCTGCCGCCGCCGATTGAGGCCTTGGCCGTGTGGGAGCTGCTTGGGGTGGTGCCGGAGCAGGAACTGCTGGAGCTGGCCGAGGCGATGGCGGCAGGGGAACCCCTTGGGGTCGTGGAGGGAATCGGCCAACTGCTGGAGCGAGGCCGGGATCCAGCGGCCGTGCTGCAGGGGCTGGCGGGGCTGCTGCGGGATCTGCTCCTGGCCGGCACCGCACCGGATCGGCTGGAGCTCACGGGCGTCTCCCCGGCCCTGCGCCCGCGGTTGCCCGAGGTGGCCCGGCGCATCGGCAAGGCCCGTCTGCTGCAATGGCAGGCGCAGTTGCGAGGCAGCGAGCAGCAGCTGCGGCTGAGCGTGCAGCCCCGCCTCTGGCTGGAAGTGCTGGTGCTGGGCCTGCTGGCCGAACCGGTGCTGACAGCCGCGGCGGCTGGGGCGCCGGCAGTGGCGCGATCGACGCCGGTGACGAACCCGGTCGCGGACCCAGGCGCCGGGACGGCCGCCCCCACCCAGCCCCCGGTGGAGCGGGAGGTACCGGTGATCCCCTCCTCGGCTCCGGCCACTGCGGCTCCTGCCCCTGCCGCGCAGGAGATCCCAGAAGATCTCACCGAACTGTGGCAGCGGATCCTGGCCCGGCTGGAGCTGCCCTCCACCCGCATGCTGCTCAACCAGCAGGCCCGGCTCGTGCGCCTCGACGGCCATCAGGCCCTGATCGAAGTGGCCGGCACCTGGATGGCGATGGTGCAGAGCCGGCTGCCGCTGCTCGAGCGCTCCGTGGAGGCGGCTCTGGGAAGCCCCCGCAAGCTGTCCCTGGTGGCCGGAGCTGGAGTAACGACAGCGTCCCGCCCCCCGGCACCAGCGCCGCCGACCCGGCCAGCCCCGATCCCCGCGACCCTGGCCACCGACCCGCCACCCCCTCGCGCACCGGCCCCCACCCCGGCCGAGGCCCCACCTGGGACGGACCCTGTCCCTGAGCCCCCAGCCATGGCGGCGGTGGTCGCCGCCCCTGCGATCGATTCGGCGCCGACCATCCCCGCGCCGATCGAGGCTCCGGTCCCGACTCCGGCAGTGCCGGCTGGGACGGGGTCGGTGGTTCAGGAATCGGCGCGCCGACTGGCGGAGTTCTTCAACGGCGAAGTGATCGCCGAGCCAGACGCGGTGGCTGACGCCCTGCTCGACGACTGAAGCGACTGAACAGGACGCAACCGTGTCCCGGATCAGAGCGGACCCCCCTCCGTGGCCAGTTCCCCCTCGGCTTCACCTGGATCCTCGTCCTCCGGCTCGTCGTTGTGCTGACCGAGGTGGAGGGTCTTGGCCCACACCAGCCGTTTGGGACGCAGGGTCATCCGCAGGGTGACCCAGGGGATCACCACAAACCAGTGCACCAGGTAGACGATCACCAGGGCCACGGCCGGCAGGTTCATCGCCGGCAGGGCCGGTCCCTCACTCGGCCGTCGGCAGCCGCGCACCACCGCAAGGCCGGAGAGGGAGAGGGCCAGGATCGAGAACGGCCACACCGTGGGCGGGGTTCGGGTGACCAGGGCGGCCAGCAGATCGGCGGCCGACAGCACCGGCAGCACGTACTGGAGCAGGAAGAAGCAGGCCAGATCCAGCTTCTGCCGGCCGTTGAGCCGCCGTGACAGCAGGCCCGGGGCATAGTCGAAGAAGCGCTGCAGCCCGCCCTCGGCCCAGCGCTGACGCTGGCGCCACAGGGCCGGCAGGGTGAGCACGGCCTCCTCCTGCACCGGCGGATCCCACAGCAGACCGATCGGCTGAGCGGCCAGCAGGAAACGGAAACTCAGGTCGAGATCATCGGTGACGGTGGCCTCGTTGAAACCGCCCACCGCCTGCACGGCATCCCGCCGCAGCAGCTGACCGTTGCCCCGCAGTTCGGTGACGCCGCCACCCGCCAGGCGCCCCTCCTGGATCTCCGCATCGAGGGCCATCTCCATCGCCTGGGCCCGGGTGAGCAGATTGGCCTGGGCGTTGACCACCGCCTTGCGCAGCTGAACGGCGGCCCAGCCTCCGGTCTCGGCGAAGGGCACCAGGCGCTGCAGCACATCCGGCTGCAGATCGGCATCGGCATCGAGCACCAGCAGCCAGCGGCCCTCCAGCTGGGGCAGCACCAGGTTCAGCGCTCCAGACTTGCCCCCTCCCGCATCCCGGGGCCTGCGCAACACCTTCAGCTGGGGGTGCTGCTGCTGGAGCTCCAGCAGCCGTTCAGGGGTCCGGTCGACACTGCCGTCATCGATGACCCAGAGGTTCAGCCGATCGGTGGGCCACTGCAGCCGCAGCACGCGCTGCACCAGCCGGCCGATCACCGCCTGCTCGTCGCGGGCGGCCACCACCACGTCGACCGTGGGCACGTCCTGCAGGGAAGAGCCGTCGGAAGGGGAAAGGGCGGCGTCATCCGGCCGCAGGAAAACGGTGCGGATGCTGTAGGCGCCCAGGAGCAAGGCCAGGGTGAGCGCCGGCAGCAGACCGCGGAGCGGGTCGAGGGCGTGGGGGGCGAAGCCCGCAGCCAGGCAGGCGAGCAGGAACAGCCCTGTCTTGGCACGGCGATGTCCGGGGTGGGAAGCGACGCCCTGCTCGCTCGGATTGTCCGTGCCGCCGGCCGTCATGCCTTTCCCCGGGGTGGCCGGAACTCTAAGGGGCGTCCCCCAGCTCTCCGAGGGTCTGCAGGCGGGTGCCGGGGTAGTAATGACCGAGGATCCGCTCGCTGCTCCAGCCCCGGCGGGCCAGATCGATCGCCCCGGCCTGGGAGAGCCCGGCCCCATGGCCGAAGCCGCCGCCCCGCACCAGCCACACGCCCGGACCTTCCGGTACCAGGCTGAACAGGGTGCTGGGCAGGCTGCGCAGCGTGCGGCGGATCGCATCGAGCCGCAGCAGCCGTTCACCCGCGGAACCCCGGATCGCCAGGGCGAGCACCCGGCCGCTGGGCCCCCGCTCGCGCACCTCCAGGGCCTGGATCCGCCCCACAGCGGCAGGCGAGCCCAGAGCCTGGGCGACCCCTTCGGCGGTGAGACGCCGCTGCCAGCGGAAGCGGGGATGGTCGGCGCCGTAGGCCTCCTTCCCCCCGGCCAGCAGGGTGGCCAGGGAAGAGGGGGCCAGGGGCAGGGGGAAACGGGCGGCGAAGCCGGCCGGGCCATCGGAGCTGGCCTTCAGGTAGGGGCGCGGGGCACCGTTCCAGGCCTCCTCGAAGCCGGCCGCCACCCCGCCGTTGCTGGCGTGATACACCGCATGGATCGGCCGGTTCTCCCAGGTGAGCACGCGATGGCGGGTGGCCGCGATCGCCGCCAGGACGGCGGATCCGGCCTGCCTCGGATCGCTGTAGACCTGGCACTGGGTGTCGGCGCAGAGGTGGTAGCCATCCACCGCGAAGCGATGGCGGTTGCTCACTGCCCAGGTGCGGGCGAGCACCGTCTGGGCGGCCAGGGCAGCGGCGGGCGACCCGGCGCCGATCTCATGGGGCACCACCCCGGCGAGATAGCGCTCCAGGGGCACCTGCTCCACCAGCGTCCAGCCACCATGGGCATCGGCCAGCAACCGGAACGGCCCCGCGTACACCCCCTGGCCCCAGGCCAGGCCACCCGGGGCCTCGATCCGCAGGGGCCCCCGCAGGGTCACCGCCCCATCGGGGCGCCGCAGCCGCAGCCCCAGGACGGCGGCCTGGCGTCCTGCCACGGGCCGGGAAGGCACCTCCGGGACCGCAGGGGCGTTGTCCGGGGCCCAGACCTCCCAGTCCCGCGGATGGGCGATCACCAGCCCGTTGGCGCCGCCCGCACGCCAGAGATCGGCCGCCCGCTCGGCGCTTTCGAAGCTGGCGAAGGGCCCGGCCACCTGTCGCCGCCACACCATCGGCTCGGCCAGCGGACTCCGCTGCCAGTGGAGCACCAGTTCCGGCGCCATGAACCGCCGGCCGGCGGCGTCGATCAACCGCACCGGGCCGGAGGCGGCCCGCAGCCGCAGGGGCGGGGCCGATCCGGCCTCGGCGGATTCCGCCGGCCCCAGGCGCGCCGCCAGGGCCACGTGCAGCACCGGATCGCTGCCCGACACCGGTGGCGCCGCCGGCACCGGGGGGTGGAGGGGCAGAACGGACGGCAGCGGCGGCGGTGCGGGGATGTCGGCGGCCCGGCAGCCCACCGGCAGCAGCAGCACGGCCGTGACCAGCAGACGGGGCAGGAACGCAGCGGAACGCGCAGGGGCGGGCATCGGCAGGCGGGGGATCGGCGGGGGTTGGTTGGAGGGGGGATCCCCGGCGTCGTACTCTGCTCGTTTGTGCGCGCGCCAAGCCCGATGCCGAAGCTCAAGACCCGCAAAGCAGCCGCCAAGCGGTTCAAGGTGACCGGCAGCGGCAAGTTCCTGCGCCGACGCGCCTTCCGCAATCACCTGCTCGATCACAAGAGCCCCAAGCGGAAGCGCTATCTGGGCACCATGGCCGTCGTCGACGAGCGCGACGCGGACAACGTGTCCCTGATGCTTCCGTACGCCTGAGTCCGGGCCCCGCACTCCCAGAACCTGACCCCCACCTCCATCCACTGATCCATGGCCCGCGTCAAGAGGGGCAACGTCGCCCGCAAACGCCGCAACAAGATCCTTCGTCTCGCCCGGGGCTTCCAGGGCAGCAACGGCAGCCTCTTCCGCACCGCCAATCAGCGGGTCATGAAGGCGCTCTGCAACGCCTATCGCGATCGTCGTCGCCGCAAGCGCGATTTCCGTCGCCTCTGGATCGCCCGCATCAATGCGGCGGCCCGGATCAACGGCACCAGCTACAGCCGCCTGATCGGCGG
>JBJTUJ010000317.1:0-2789 GCA_046080685.1 Cyanobium sp.
TGCGTCCAGCCACACCACAACGCCCTGGCGCAGATGTCCCCAGTTCTCCGGCCGGGTCACCACCCCACCGCCGGTGGCCACCACCAGCCGTTGGATGCAGGCGATCTGGTTCAGCACCTGGGTCTCCAGGCGGCGGAACCCCTCCTCGCCGTCCTCGGCGAACACCTCGGGGATCGAGCGACCCGAGGCCCGCACGAGGGTGTCGTCGGCATCGATGAACGTGTACCCCAGGGCGTCGGCCAGGGGACGACCCACAGCGCTCTTGCCGGCGCCCATCATCCCCACCAGATAGAGATTCAGCCCCTGAAGCCGGCGCGCCAGCTCCCGGGGATCGCAGGGGCCTTCAGAGGGCTGGTCGGCGGGGAACATCGTGCGGTCGGCGGCCCATCGGCCCCCGTTTCTAGGATGGGACTCCCAGGTCCGTCCCGTCATGACCGCCACCGGGGCGATCCCGACCGCCCGGATTGCTTACACGCCCCCCGGCACGCCTCCCGGCGCCAGCGCCCACCCCTCCGCCCACGGCAGGGGCCGCCCCTGTGTGATCACCCGCCGGGCCACCTTCAGTGCCAGCCACCTCTACCGCTTGCCGGAACTGAGCGATGAGCAGAACCGGCAACGCTTTGGCCCCTGCAGCCGGGCCCCCGGCCACGGCCACAACTACGAATTGATCGTGGCCATGGGGGGTCCCCTCGATGCCGACGGCATGGTGCTCAACCTCTCGGAGGTGAAGCATGCGATTCGCCGCGAGGTGATCGAACCGCTCGACTTCCGCTTCCTCAACGAGGCCTGGCCGGACTTCGACCTCTCCCTCCCCGCCGGGCGCCTGCCCACCACCGAGGCCCTGGCGATCGCCATCCGCGATCGCCTCCTCCCCCATCTGCCGGTGATGGGTGTGCGCCTCTACGAACAAGCCAACCTCTGGGTCGACGTGCTCGTCGGCTCCTCACATCCGCCGATGGAAGCCTTCCTCTCGATCCGCACCCACTTCGCCGCCGCCCACCGGCTGGCCCGGCCCGAGCTGAGCCAGGCCGAAAACGAGGTGATCTACGGCAAGTGCGCCCGTCCCCACGGCCACGGCCACAACTACCTGCTCGATGTCACCGTGCGCGGAGCGATCGATCCCCGCACCGGCATGGTGTGCGACCTCGCCGAGCTGCAGCAGCTGGTGGATGACCTGGTGGTGGAGCCCTTCGACCACACCTTCCTCAACAAGGACGTTCCCCACTTCGCCGACTGTGTGCCCACGGCCGAGAACATCGCCCTGCACATCGCCGACCTGCTCGCCGAACCGATCGCCGCCACCGGTGCCCGGCTGCACAAGGTGCGGCTGCAGGAGAGCCCCAACAACGCCGCCGAGGTGTTTGCCGAAATCCCTCGCCTGGAGATGGTGCCGGCGGCTCTGGAGACCCTCGCCGGGGCCTGAGCCCACCCCGTGCCGCACCCCCCGGGCACTCCCTGGCTGAGGCTCGTGCTGGCGGTCAGCCTCGATGGTCGGCTGGCACCTCCTGAGGGGGGTGCGGCCCAGCTGGGGGGCAAGGGCGACCGCAGGGCTCTGGAGGAGGCCCTGGCCTGGGCCGACGGCTGCCTGATCGGCGGCGAGACCCTTCGCCGCCATGGCACCACCTGCCTGATCCGCGCGCCCGACCTCCTGGAGGAGCGGGCCCGGCAGGGTCGCCCCACCCAGCCGGTGGCCATCGCCGTGAGCCGCCGCGGCCACCTGCCGCCTGAGCTGCCGTTCTTCCGCCAGCCCCTGGAGCGCTGGCTGCTGGTGGCCGAGGCGCCCTCCGAGCCCCCAACGGGCTATGTGCGGACGCTCCCCCTGCCGGACTGGCACGAGGCCCTCACCCAGCTGGCCAGGCTCGGACTCGATCGGGTCGCCGTGCTGGGCGGGGCCGCCCTTGCCGCTTCGCTGCTGGAGGCCGATCGGCTCCATGAACTCCAGCTGACGCTCTGTCCACGGCTGCTCGGTGGTACCCACCTATGGCTGCCGCCGGGTGCGACCAGGTCCGGTGGGTCCCCCTGGCAGCTCCTGGAGCAGAGAACCCTGGGAGGCGATGAGGTGCTGCTGCGCTACGGGCGAGGGTCCTGAGGGTCCGGCCCGGTCAGATCCTCCTCCTGGGGCCCGATCTCCCGGTAGTAGTCGTCGAACTTCTGGTTGAGGGTCCAGAGCCTGTGCTTCTCCCGGAGGCGGGCCTCCCGTTCCATCAGCCGCCGCCGCGCCTCGGTCCATTCGCCCAGCAGGGTCTCGTCGGCGCCGGGACGGCGGGCTCCGGCCGCGAAGGCGAGGGCCAAGAATGCCGCGATGATGCCGATCCTCAAGATCTGGGCGATCCCCGTCAAGATCTCAGCGGGCCTGGGGCAGGGGATGGGTCAGGTCGGAGGAGGCCAGCCGCGGTCCGTCGTTGAGGGCGAGGTTCTGCTGCAGCTCCTGGGGGCTGCGGGCGCCCAGGATCACCTGCCGCAGAAGTCCGTAGCGCTGCTCGGCATGCCGCAACTGTGCGCCCTGGGCAGCCGCCTGCCCTTGGAGGATGCTCAGGGTGGCGGCAGCGTGGAGAGGGATCAGCAGCACCAGCAGCAGGGCTGCGGCGGCAGCGAGATGCTGAACGCTTTTCTTGAGCCGGGCCAGATCCGGCTGCTCTGGCAGCAGGAGCGGGCCAGGTGGATCAGCACCAGGCCGATGAGCGGAAAGCCCACGTTGTTGAGCACGGACCCCACGAACAGCCGTTGCCACTGGGGCTCGAGCGGCTGGACCGGAACCACGTCGCTCAACACCGTGGTGACGTGGATCA
>JBJTUJ010000318.1:0-5690 GCA_046080685.1 Cyanobium sp.
GCTTGGCAGACTCGTGACATCCATTGACCAATGAAAGAGGGCGTTCGCATAAATAATTAACGCATGCAAACATGCCTAGAGAGCATCACAGGCATCTAAGAGTATTTAACTTCTTAGAGCGAGGGAACATCAGGTTTCCCAGGAGGCCTTTTCGATGCGGCGATATGATTGGTCTGCTAGCTATTGAATGATCTATGCATGTGTACAAGGTTTATGGCGCAGTTTGATATGGGATCTGAAAAGAATCAGAAAACAGTTGGCGAAAAGTGCTTTAGATTTGGTTGGAAGCCCGATCCTTCGAGCGCTTATTGGATGGTTTCCGTGAACCACGGCAGCAGCCCAGCTACTTTCCGTGAACCACTTTTATGTGAACTCCTCGATCTTAGCAGTCACAGGCAGTTTCACTGGAATCTGTTCCGGTAGGAACAGTGGTGATCGGACCCGGCATCCAGATGTAGCAAATGCTACATGTACCCTGGCGTGGTTGCGGCAGGCAGTCGCATGGAGCCGTTTCGGCGGCGAAGATTGATGTAGTCTTGCCGCGTATTATCGAGATCAGTTGTTATGCAGTCCGAACAAACAAGTCAATGCAATATGGCCCCTATAACCATGATCATATGGTTGACACTATCCCTGCCGGGAAGCTTTTCAGGCAACGCCGAAATTCCACCAAAAGGCGAAAAACAAGGCTGGCTTCTAGCCTTTGATAAGAATGAAGTATTGATCCAATATCGCACTGTCTTGGCTTTCTTGTCGATTCTTCGATCTCATTTATTGGATGGCTCAGATAATCACGCCCCAAGCGGCTCGTAGTTCCGAGAAACACTCTGCGCCACGGGGCCGGTTTTCGCAAAACATTGCCCTGAAGTGAATCTTGATGAATACCACGCAATCATAGTCAGCAAACCGCATAACCGGCGGCCAACACGCGCAGACTGACTGATCCGATTCTTCACGCATTTCTGGTTCAAGCGGGCCTACATCTTTGAATGCACTGTGGCTTTAGCCCCTGGTTATGCACCTGGAAGCCGGTCATCCCCGCTCTGCTTTCGAAACCCATCGAAGTAGTACTAACTTCGTTCCTCGTCCCGGAGCGCAATATCGTAGAGGAGCTGAATAGCCATGATCGGACCCGGCACCTTACCCTCTTCATCCACCCTGCTCCCGTCGGTGTTGGGGTTTGTGGGGATGTCAACGTTCATGACCCTCCAGACTTCCATCTTGTGGATCAGTGCCACCATCTCTGAGAAGAGTTCTTCGAAATCATCGGGCAAACCATGCGAGCCCAAAGTGGAGAGCAGATCGCGAGCCAGCGTATTGCGGCACGCCTTCACGCGATTGAAACACTCCACATCAGCTTTAACGATGGCGTTCATCGCCTTTAACCATTCGAGGCTGGCGTAGACAGGGCTTTTGTTCAGAGCGAGCACATCGGATGAGTACTTGAATCAATCTTGTAACCAGAATCGTCGAAACCTGTCCTGAAGAAGTCTCGAATCCAGCGATGTAGACCGATGCCGCGATCAGGCGTGGACGCAGAACCTCGGGTTAAGGAATTCCTCCCAGGAGCGCTTCACATTTGGATTCATGCTTTTTTCTAATGTGGCAAACCCCTTCTAGGGAGGTTCCCAGGCCCACGGCGGCCACACACCGCGTCCCAGGAACCCCCTCAGGAGTTCAACTCCCTACCCCACCCCCGGCTCCGAAGCCAGCAGATGCAACCCCAGCCGCTCCGACAGAAACGCCGCCGTCAGCTGGCCCCGCAAGCTGTTACCGGAGCTGTCGAGGGGGGGCGAATAGGTGGCCAGGCCGCCCTTGCCGGGGGCCACGGTGATCATGCCGCCCGAGACGCCGCTCTTGCCGGGCAGGCCGATGTCGTAGATCCAGTCACCGGAGGTTTCGTACAGACCCGCGGTCACCATCACCGCAAGCACGGACCGGCAGATCGGCGGGGCCACCACCTGCTCGCCGCTGCGGGGATGTCGACCGCCGTTGGCGAGGGTGGCGGCCATCAGGGCCAGATCATGGGTGGTGACGCTCAGGGCGCACTGACGGGTGTAGAGCTCGGTGCTGGCCTCCGGGTCGAACCAGATGCCCCCCTGCTCCTCGAGCAGGTTGGCGATGCCCAGGTTGCGGCGGTTCGTGGCCAGCTCCGACGCGTACACCTCCTCATCCACCACCAGGGGGCGGCCGGCGAAGCGGGAGAAGCCTGCCGCGATGAATGCCCACTTCTCCTCCGTGCTCTCGCCCGGCGCCAGGCTCGTGGCGGCGATCGCTCCGGCGTTCACCATCGGGTTGGAGAGGCCATCCTCGGCCCGCTCCACCGCCTGCACCGAGTTGAACGGCAGGCCCGTGCTGTTCACTCCCAGCTTGTCGCGCGCCTCCCGCTCGCCGATCGCCTCGCAGATCAAGGCGTACAGAAACGGCTTCGACAGGCTCTGGATGCTGAAGGCCGCTCCAGCCTCCCCCGCCTCGAACACCTGCCCTCCGGTGCTGGCCACCGCGATGGCGAACAGCTCCGGGTCGGCAGCGGCCAACGCCGGGATGTACGACGCCACCGCGCCCTCCCGAACGGCCTGGAAGCGCCGGTGCGCCTGCTCCACCAGGTCGCTCACCACCGCCGCGCCGGGCAGATGGCCCGTGGAAATCCAGCTCGCCATGCTCATCCCCTGCCGCCGCTCTCCCAGGGCATCTGAGGCAGACGGTGCAGCGCCTCCCGCTGAGCCTCACTCCAGGTCTCGATCATCGCGTCAAGCCGCGGATCATCCCCCTCCAGTTTGATCTGGTGGGCGATCGCCTTTTCTCCCGCCTTGATCACCACCAGGTCGAACGGTGGGCCCACCGAGAGATTCGAACGCTGGGTGAGCAGCTGCGAAATCAGGCAGAGGCGGGCGGCATCTTCGAGCGAGAGGTTGGAATGGCCCACGTTGTCGAGCGGAGGCTTGCCGTATTTGCTTTCGCCGATCTGCAGGTAGGGGGTTTCCGCGGTGGCCTGGATGGCGTTGCCCTGCGGATAGATCAGAAACAGCCCATGGGGCTCGCTGCCGATCTGGCCCGCCAGCAGGAAGGTTGCCGTGCCGCTTCCGCCGCTGCGGCGCAGGGCGTCCTCATGCTCCCGCTGAACCGCCACGTTGATCCGCCCTACATAGGCCGCCGCTTCGAAGAGGTAGTCGCAATGGCGAAGATCACGCTCGCGCCCCACCGCCTGATCAGCGGGTCGATCGAGATCGCGGCGGATCCAGCTCACCACCTCCTGGGTGGTGGCCAGATTGCCGGCCGCCAGCAGCACGAACAACCGATCCGGCGCCGGCTGGAACACATAGAGCTTGCTGTAGGTGGAGATGTAGTCGACCCCCGCATTGGTGCGGGAATCGGAGGCCAGAACCAGGCCCTTCTCCAGCCAGTAGCCAATGCCGTAGGTCATCGTTTGTTCCGGGGCCGCAGAGCTCCTGCCGAAGCTATCCCGGCCGCCAGGTTCTCCGGGCTACAGGCGGTCCGGGGCACCCGGTTCCCCCAGCCGCGTCAGCGCCAGCTGGCGCATCGTCTCTTCCCAGGCGCCGCAGGCCGAGGCGCCGGCCACCACCAGCAGCACCCATTGCACCGGCAGCGGCTTGAGCAGCTCTCCGGGGGTACGAGCCACCCGATGGGCCAGGGCGAGCAGAACGCCCGCCGCCACGCCCGCCAGCACCGCCGCCAGCAGGATGCTGCGGCGATCCACCCGCCGCTTACGGCCGCGTCGGTAGCCGGGGGAGTTGGCAGGGGCATCTCAGGGTGCCGTGGGATCGGTGGGCAAAGGGTCGGTGGCCTGGCTGGCGGGGAACCAGGCCACTTCCAGGTTCTTCATCAGCACGTAGAAGGAGGGCACCACGAACAGGCTGAGCACGGTGGCCACCAGCAGGCCGCCGAAGATCACCGCCCCCAGCGAACGCTGGCTGAGGGCGCCGGCACCGTCCGCCACCATCAGCGGGAAGAAGCCCGCCAGGGCGGCCATTGCCGTCATCAGGATCGGCCGCAGCCGCGACGTGGCGGCCCCTTTGGCCGCGTTCGCCGCCGTCATCCCCTGCTCCATGCGCTGGTTGGCCAGGTCCACGATCAGGATCCCGTTCTTGGCCGCCAGGCCGATCAGGGTCACCAGGCCCACCTGGGCATACACGTTGTTCACCTGGCCGCGCAGCACCAGGAAGGCCAGGGCGCCGAGCATCGCCAGCGGCACGGTCATCAGGATGATCAGCGGATCGATGTAGCTGCCGTACTGAGCCGAGAGCACCAAATACACCACCACGATCCCCAGCGCGAACACCAGCACCGCCAGCGAGCCCGCCTGCACCTCCGAACGGGTGAGCGACGACCAGGCCGAACCGATGTTGTTGAAGTTCATCGCCCGGAAGGCGCCCTGCAGGGCATCGATCGCCTGGCCGCTGCTGCGGCCTGCGGCCTCGAAGCCCTGCACCAGCACCGTGCGGTAAAGGTCGTAGTGGCTCACGATCGGCGGCGCGCTGTCGAGACGGGCCCGCACCACATTCGAGAGCGGCACCTGGCGGCCGCTGCGGTCGTTCACGTAGAGATTGTCGAGGTCCTGCACCAGGGAGCGCCGGTCGGCATCGGCCTGCACGTACACCTGGCGGTACTGCTGCTGTTCGTACGTTTGGTTCACGAAGCTGCCGCCGGTGATGGTGCCCAGGGCGGCCATCGCCGCGCCGTAGTCGATGTCGAGCGAACCCATCCGGTCGCGGTCCACGTCGAGGCGCCACACCGGCGCATCGCTGATGAACTGGGTGTACACCTTGTCGAAGGCACCGCTGGCGCGGGCCCGGGCGATGAACTCACCGGCCAGGCGCCCCAGATCGGTGGGCGTGTAGCCGCCATTGCTGAGATCGTTGAACTGAAACGAGAGGCCCCCCTGGGCACTGAAGCCCGGCACCGCCGGCGGGGCGGAGGCCAGCACCAGGGCGCCGGGGATCTCGCGGAAGGCCTTGTTCATGCGCGCGATGATGGCGCCTGCGCCCTGATCGGCCCGGGTGCGCTGATCGATCGGCTTGAGGCCGAAGAAGAACAGGCCCTGGTTCACCGAACTGCCGTTGAAACCGGCACCCCCCACCAGCTCCCCCGACACCACATCGGGCTCCTTGGCGATGATCGCCTGGGCCTTGGCCGCCACCTGCATCGTGGCCTCCAGGGACGCCTGGGGCGGCAGCTGGATGATGCCCAGCCCATAGCCCTGATCTTCGGTGGGCACGAAGCCGGTGGGGATCACCACGAAGGCCAGGCCGGTGAGCACCACCCCGCCGAGCAGCACCGCCACCAGCAGCCGCCGGAAGCGGATCGCCTGATCCAGCAGGCGCGCGTAGCCCCGCGCCAGGCGCTCGAAGCCGGCGTTGAAGGCGGTGAAGATCGGCATCAGGAAGGTGCCCACCAGCGCCCCCAGAGCACCCAGCAGCAGGGCGGCGATCCAGCCGCCGGCGAGGGCGCCGTAGCCCGCCCCGAACACCCCGCCGATCGCCGTCCACAGGGGCCCCCTGGGCTCGGTCTTGCCGCCTCCCAGCAGCAGCGCCGACTGCAGCGGCTTGCCGGTGATGGCATTGAAGGTGGACACCAGGATCGAGAACACGATCGTGAGCGCGAACTGGCGGTAGATCACGCCCGTGGCCCCAGGGAAGAAGGCCACCGGCACAAACACCGCCAGCAGCACC
>JBJTUJ010000319.1:0-3071 GCA_046080685.1 Cyanobium sp.
GGTTCAGGGGCGGGCTTCCGCTTGGGCTCAGGCTCGGCTGACGGCTGTTCCTCGGCAAGGGCAGCGACTGGAGCTGGTTCTTGTTCTGGAGGGGCTTCGCCCAGCAGGCGTGCCCGTTCCAACGGCTCCAGCGGTGCCCCCAGCCAGCGCGGCTGGGGGAGGCCACTGGACACCGTCACCCCGCTCACAAGGGAATTGAAGGGTGGATTCAGTGGCTCGCCCCGTCCATCCACAAGTTCGAGCTGAAGGGCGTTCTCGCCGCTCCGCCAGCCGCTCAGCCAGAGCGGTGTCTGCTGATCCACCAGGAAGCTGTCGCTGTTCACGCTCACCCGCAGCCGCCAGCCTTCGGTCCCCTCCCCCCGCAGGCGCTGCAAGGGGGCGTCCAGCAGCAGCCAGTCGAGCAGCACCGGTTCCTGGACGGGAGCCGGGGTGGGACGGACCGGGATGAGCTGGGGGCTGCCGGCGGCGGGCACCGCCAGGGGATTGGCGGCCACCCTGTGCAGACGGATCTGGCGGTAAGCCCCCGGACTCTTCACCGCCTCGCCCCAGGGGCGGGCGGCGTAGACCGTGAGCCGATGGCTGCCCGGACTGAGCGCCGGCATCTCCGCCTGGGTGCTGGTCAGCGGGATCGCCGGCAGATCGTCGAGCTGGGCCACCAGATGGGGCCCCAGACCGAGGGGGCCGGCGTCCACCAGCGGCCAGTCCTCCACCTCCAGGCGCAGGGTCCAGGGGCCGGCGGGCAGGAGGCTGTCGTTGGCGGGCGAAACGATGCGCAGACGGGGTTCATGGTCGGCCAGGGCCTGCCGCAACTCCTGCACCACCGGGGGAGGGGCCACCTCCTGAAGCGCGCCCTGACGGGATCGCTCCAGGCCCGGGGCCCTGGCCGCCGTGTCGCCTTGCGGTCGTCGGGGGAACCCCAGGGCACTGGCGGGGGCCGGCCCGATCAGGGTGATCGCCAGCAGCAGGGCCACGGCCCGGGCCAGCAGCCGGCCGCGGCGGAACCGGCCTCCTCCCCTTCCCATGGCTGCACTCAATTCTTTCTGTGGCCGGCTGGGAGCCATTCTGCTCAGCGCGGTGCAGAACGAGGAGTTGCTGTATTTAATTGATCTGAATTCTGCATTTGCAGTGTTGGGAACCCGCCGCGCCTGGCCCTGTTTCGCTGATCACAACCTCCCGGCAGACCCCAGTCCCAGCCTGGAATGCTCCGGGATTGAACCTTTGTAACTGGCGACCGAATCCACTTGTTTTCGACCCCTATACTTCCGCCAGCGGTCCCCTTTCGGGGCCCAAAGCTCCAGTCGTGACAAGGGTTTTGCCTTTGTCCGGCTGGCGCCCGTGACGGTCATCCGCTTCGGCGGACCCTGCGTCATGGGCCCCATCGGCAAAGGCGGAGCCGGTCTCCGGTCTCGCCGATGTCGAAGGGGTGGACCTCCACCTCGACCCCGTCCCTCGAGGAACGTCTCGATGACCATCAGCCCACCAGAGCGTGGGAAAACAGCCAAGGAGCTGGTCGACCGGAACCCCGTTCCGGCCACGTTCGAGCTTTTCGAAAAGCCCGGCCATTTCGACCGCACCCTGGCTAAGGGTCCCAAAACCACCACCTGGGTTTGGAACCTCCACGCCAACGCTCACGACTTCGACAGCCACACGAGCGACCTTGAAGAGGTCTCCCGGAAGATCTTCAGCGCTCATTTCGGCCATCTGGCCGTCATCTTCATCTGGCTGAGCGGCGCCTTCTATCACGGAGCCCGCTTCTCCAACTATTCCGGCTGGCTGGCCGACCCCCTGCACGTCAAGCCCAGTGCCCAGGTGGTTTGGCCGATCTTCGGCCAGGAAATTCTCAACGGCGATGTGGGTGCCGGCTTCCACGGCATTCAGATCACCTCCGGTCTTTTCCACGTCTGGAGGGCCTGGGGCTTCACCAATGAGTTCCAGCTCCTCTGCACCGCCATCGGTGCTCTGGTGATGGCCGGCCTGATGCTCAACGCCGGCGTCTTCCACTACCACAAGGCAGCCCCCAAGCTCGAGTGGTTCCAGAACGTTGAGTCGATGCTCAACCACCATCTGGCAGGGCTGTTGGGCCTGGGTTCCCTGTCCTGGACGGGGCACCTGCTGCATGTGTCGCTGCCCACCACGCAGCTGATGGATGCCATCGACGCCGGCAAGCCGCTGGTGCTCAACGGCAAGACCATCGCTTCGGTGGCCGACATTCCGCTGCCGCATGAGTTCCTGAACCAGGACCTGATCGCTCAGCTGTTCCCCGGTTTCGGGGCAGGCATCTCCGCCTTCTTCTCCGGCAACTGGGCCGCCTACAGCGATTTCCTCACCTTCAAAGGTGGTCTGAATCCTGTCACCGGCAGCCTCTGGATGACGGACATCGCCCATCACCATCTGGCGATCGCGGTGCTGTTCATCGTGGCGGGCCACATGTACCGCACCAACTGGGGCATCGGCCACAGCATCAAGGAGATCCTCGAGGGTCAGAAGGGTGATCCCCTGCTGTTCCCCGCTCCGAACGGCCACAACGGCTTGTTCGAGTTTCTGACCACCTCTTGGCATGCTCAGCTGGGGATCAACCTGGCTCTGCTGGGCTCCTTGACGATCATTGTGGCTCACCACATGTATGCGATGCCTCCGTATCCATACATCGGTATCGACTACGCCACCCAACTGTCGATCTTCACCCACCACATGTGGATCGGTGGCTTCCTGATCGTCGGCGCCGGCGCCCACGCCGCCATCGCCATGATTCGCGACTACGACCCGGCCAAGCACGTCGACAACGTGCTCGACCGTGTGCTCAAGGCTCGCGACGCCCTGATCAGCCACCTCAACTGGGTGTGCATCTGGCTCGGCTTCCACAGCTTCGGCCTGTACATCCACAACGACACCATGCGTGCCCTGGGTCGTCCTCAGGACATGTTCAGCGACACCGCGATCCAGCTGAAGCCCGTCTTCGCCCAGTGGATCCAGGGCCTGCACGCCGCCGCCGCCGGCACCACCGCTCCCAACGCCCTCGCGGGTGTGAGCGAGGTGTTCAACGGTGCCGTGGTGGCCGTGGGCGGCAAGGT
>JBJTUJ010000320.1:0-10585 GCA_046080685.1 Cyanobium sp.
CGGGTGGAGTGCCGGGCCGCCGACAGCGCCTGCAATCCCTACCTGGCCGCGGCGATGCTGCTGGCGGCCGGGCTGGAAGGCATCCGCGAGGGCCTCGACCCCGGCCCCCCCAACCTCGTGAACGCCTACCGGCTCACCGCCGAGGAGCGGCAGCAGCGGGGCCTCACCACCCTGCCGCGCACCCTCGGCGAAGCCATTGAAGCCTTCGCCGCCGACCCCCTCGGCCGCGAGGTGTTCGGTGAGGTCATGGCCGAGGCGTTCGTGTCGTTCAAGCGCCAGGAATGGGCCGACTACCACGGCACCATCACGGCCTGGGAACACGACCGTTACCTGGAGCTCTTCTGAGTCCGCGGTTGTCCCCCGCAAGCACTCCCGCCGCTGTCCGTCCCACCCCCTCCACCCATCCCTCCATGGTTCGTTCCGCTCCTCTCCGTACCCGCCGCCGCCTACTGGGCCTGCTGCTCGTCGCCGCGATCGGTGGCGGTGCCCTCAGCAGTTGCGTCAAGCCGCCGTCCGTTGATGCGCCGGTACGGATCGGCTACAGCGCCTGGCCGGGCTGGTTCCCCTGGAAGGTGAGCGAGGAGAAGGGCCTGTTCACCCAGGCCGGCGTTCCCATGACGCTGCAGTGGTTCGACGGCTACCTCGACTCGATCAACGCCCTCAACGCCGGCCAGCTCGACTGCAACAGCCAGACGCTGTGGGACACCATCAGTTCGGTGGCTGGCGGTGCCGACCTGCAGGTGGTGCTCACCAACGACAACTCCACCGGCAACGACCAGGTGATCGTCGCCCCGGCCATCCGGCGCGTCGCCGACCTCAAGGGCAAGAAGGTGGCCGCCGAGGAGGGCACGGTCGACCACTACCTGCTGCTCCTGGGCCTGAAGAAGGCGGGGCTCTCCGCCAGTGACATCCAGTTCGTGCCGCTGGAAACCGGTGCCGCCGCCGCAGCGTTCGTGGCCGGCAAGGTGGATGCGGTGGGGGTGTTCGCTCCGTTCACCACCCAGGCGCTCAAGCGTCCGGGCAGCACCACCTTGTTCTCCTCCCGCGACTTCCCCGGCGCCATCAGCGATCACCTGGTGTGCCGCCGCGACTTCGTCGAGAACAACCCGGAGAAGATCCAGAAGATCGTCAACACCTGGTTCGCCACCCTCGACGCGATCAAGGCCGATCCCCAGGCAGCGCTCAAGATCATGGCCGCCCGGGCCGGGGTGAGCGAAGCGGAGTACAAGGCCTACGACGCCGGCACCCGCATCTTCACCCTTGAGGAGAACCGCAAGGCGTTCCAGCCCGGCACCACGATGACGTCGCTGCCCTACGCGGCCAACCAGATCAGCGCCTTCCTGCAGGAGGTGGGGCTCGCCAAGACCCCGCCCAAGCTCGAAGGCATGCTCCAGCCCAAGTTCGTGGATGCCGTGCCGTGAGGGAGTCCACCTTCTGGCCGCGGCTGCTCGCCCATCCCTGGATCCTGGGGATCGTCGGGATCCTGATCGTGCTGCTGCTGTGGACGGCCGTCACCGCCACGGGCCTGGTGGATCGCCTGTTCCTGCCCAGCCCCGCCGCCGTGTTGGCGGCGGGCCAGGCCCAGGCCTCCGCCGGCATCCTCGGCCGCGATCTGGTGGCCAGCGTCACCCGGGTGTTCACCGGCTTCGCCCTCTCGGCGTTGGTGGCCCTGCCGCTGGGGATCGCTATGGGCACGAACCGGGCGGTCTGTCAGCTGATGGAGCCGCTGATTGGCTTGATCCGCTACATGCCGGCACCCGCCTTCATCCCGCTGCTGATCATCTACTTCGGCCTGGAGGAGTTGCCGAAGGTGATGCTGATCTTCATCGGCACCGTGTTCTTCAACACCCTGATGATCATGGATGCGGTGAAGTTCGTGCCCCACGAACTGGTGGAAACCGCCCTCACCCTCGGCGGCATCCGCGCCCAGGTGCTCACCCGCGTGATCACCCCCTACATCGCTCCCCAGGTGCTCGACGCCTACCGCATCAACATGGCCTCCGCCTGGAACCTGGTGATCGTGGCCGAGCTGGTGGCGGCCAACGAGGGGCTGGGCAAGCGCATCAGTCTGGCCCAGCGCTTCCTGCGCACCGATGAGATCTTCGTGGGGCTGATCGTGATCGGCGTGATCGGTCTGCTGATCGATCTGGGCTTCCGCCTGCTGATGCGACGCGCCTGCTCCTGGGCCAACTGAACCGAATCCCATGCATCTGTCCGTTGATTCGGTATCGAAGAGCTTCGACGACAGCAAGACCCGCAAGCTCGTGCTCGACAACGTGAGCTTCACGATCAGCTCGGGGGGGTTCGTGGCGCTGGTGGGCAGCTCGGGCTCGGGGAAGTCCACGATGATGCGTCTGGTGGCCGGCCTCGATCGGCCCAGCGCCGGCACGATCACGGTGGATGGCCTGCCGGTGAAGGGGCCCGGCTCCGACCGGGGCATGGTGTTCCAGAAGTACAGCCTCTACCCCTGGCTTACGGCGGCCCAGAACGTGGCCTTCGCCATGAGCCTGCAGGGACTGCCGCGGCGGGAGCTGCAGGAGCGCACCAGCTACTTTCTCGAGGTGGTGGGGCTCACCGATGCGGCGCGGCGGCTGCCGCGGGAACTGTCCGGCGGCATGCAGCAGCGGGTGGCGATCGCCCGCGCCCTGGCCGCCGAGCCGAAGGTGCTGCTGCTTGATGAGCCCTTCGGCGCCCTCGATCTCCAGATCCGGGAGTCGATGCAGGAGTTCCTGCATGGCCTCTGGCAGCGCACGGGTCTGACGGCCCTGCTGATCACCCACGACCTGGAGGAGGCCCTGCTGCTGGCTCAGCGGGTTCACATCCTGGCGCCGCGGCCCGGAAGGATCGTGCGCTCGGTCGCGGCGGATCTCCCCCCCGGCGAGCTGGCTCACCTGCGGGTCACCCCGGAGTTCCTGGCGCTGCGGGAGGAGCTGGCGGCCTGCCTGCGGGGGCTGGACGGCGGCCTGGGGCTCTGAGGATGGGGGCGCCGCGCTTCCTGCCGGCCGGGATCTACGGCTCCGCCGCGGTGGCCGATGCGGAGCGGCGCCAGTACGCGCCCCGGTTCTGGCATCCGCTGCTGCCGCTGGATCGCCTTCCCGAGGGGCAGGCCCTGGCCCTGGAGCTCCTCGGCCTGCCCCTGCTGCTCACCCATCCCACCGGCGGCCCCCGCCTGTTCCTCAACCGCTGTCCCCATCGGGCCGTGGCCCTGCTGGCTCCCGCTGGGGAGGCCCGTCCCTGCCGCAGGCTGATCTGCCCGTATCACGGCTGGACCTACGACCTGGAGGGACGCCTGCAGGCGGCTGCCCGTGAGGGCGATTTCCTGGAGCCCTTCCGCCGCGACGACTGGCCGCTGGAGGAGCTGCCGCTCCGGGTGCGCGCCGGGCTGCTCTGGGCTGCGATCGGGCCCGATCCCCTGCCGCTGGAGCAGCAGCTCGATCTGGTGCTGGCCGAGGCCGGCGCCGCCCTGGAGCGCCCTCGGCGCCTGCTCGGAACCCTGCGGCGCTGCCTGGCCTGCGACTGGAAGATCGCCCACGACAACACCCTCGACGACTATCACGTGGCGATCGCCCATCCCACCACCTTGCACCGGGAGCAGGGTCCGGTCCGCCGCTACCGCCATCAGCTGGGGCAGTGGGCAAACCTGTTGGCCACGCCGATGGAAGGAGGTGAGTTTCTCACCTTCGGCCTGCCGCCCTGGATCCACCTGCTGCTGTGGCCCGATGGCCGGCTGGCGCTGCTGCAGTTCCCACCCGAGGGCGTCGATCGCTGCCGGATGGAACTGTGGCTGCTGGGCGATGCCTCCCTGCTGCCGCGGGCGGGGGAGTTGCTGGCGGAGCTGGAGCGGTTCCTGGAGGAGGATCGGCGGCTGGTGGAGGCGGCCCAGGTGGGGTATGGGACGCTCCCGGAGTTCCGGCCGGGGCCTCCCCATCGCCTGGAGCAGCGGATCGTGCACCACCAGGCGCTCTACAGGCAGCTGATGAAGCAGGCCTGAGAGGGTGGCGCTCAGTTGGCGCCGGGTTCCACCTGGTAGTCGTGGGGCTGGATGCCGAGGTAAACGGCTTCCTTGAACAGGGCCTGCTTGGCCGCCGCATCACCCTGGGTCTGGGCAGCGGCCCAGCGGAGCCGCAGGGACGCGAGCAGGGACTGACGGCGCGGCTCGGTGCTGGCGGCTGATGCGGTGGGGGCTGGGGTCATGGCCGCAGCCTGGGGAAGGTGATCATTGGCTTCATCGTATCGGTTGTTACCAACCATCAGCGGGTGTCAGCCGGCGTGGGGCGCAGCACGCCGCCGCCCACCCGCCTGGGCGGGATGAGCGGCCGGGCCTGGGGCAGCAGGGAGTTCGCCGCCGAAGGCAGCGGCAGGGGCAGAGACGGCAACACGGTGGCGGGGGGCGCTCCCGGGGGCGGGCTTGCCTGGCGCAGCTGCTGCAGGTCGGAGCGCATCTCGTCACGTTCCCGCCGGATGTTCTCCAGCTCCTCCCGCTGACCCTCGAGCCCCCGCATCCGCTCGGCCAGGGTGCGCAGCTGCTGCTCCAGGGCCGCCGTGCGATCGAGGGAACGGCTGTTCTCCATCCCCTGCAGCCGCGTTTCCATTAGCTGCAGGCGCTGGTTCTGGTCGCGGCTCTTGATCAGCAGCACCACGAACAGCACGGCCAGCAGGCTGCTGACGCCGATCTGCAGCCAGGGCAGCCACGCGGGCGCCTCGGCATCAGAATCGAACCCGAAGGCCATTGCCCCTCGGCGGTAAGGGAATGGCCGGATTCTGACGGGCCTAGACGATCGGTGCGCTCACCTGCCCCCGCCGCGCCGCGCCGCCGGCCAGGAGCCGCTGTTCGGTGGCCCGGTACACGGCCGCAGCCTGCTCGGCCGACCGCCCGATGCAGGTCATGCCCAGCTTTCCGAACTCCGAGAGGCAGCCCAGCAGATGGAACACGCTGCCCTGCAGCCGTGCCGGGTCGTAATGGAGGCCTGCCTCGGCCACGATGTCGATCAGGTCCACCGGCAGCAGCCCCTGCAGCCGCGGATCGCAGAGGTTGTCGGTGGCCATGTAGTGCAGCGGCTCGCCGGTGGGGGAGAGGAACAGACCGCTGACGGGATCGAGCCGGCCGGTGGTGATCGCCCGCAGCGCCATGAAGGGATGGGTGGTGCCTCCCTGGCGCAGGTTCACCTCGATCGCCTGCAGATCCCAGAGTTCTCCAAAGCGGCGGGCGATGAAATCCACCGCGTAGCGCTCCAGAGCCCCTTCGGCGGCCAGGGCCTCGCCCACCGCCTGCCCGTGGCGCATGAGTTCCATCCGGTAGTCGCTCTCGGCCGGGAAACGGCAACCCAGATAGGTCTGGCCACTGGGGCCGCCCAGGATCTGCTCGTGGGTGGAGAGCACCTCCACCTGCCCACCCGGATGGATCGTGCCCTGCACGCTGGGGGAGCGGAGCTCCTGGCCGCCCTGCAGCCACGCCTCAACCAGGGCGCCCTGGCTGGCCAGCAGCACCCGCCATTGCGGGGCGGGCATCGGCAGGGTCTCGATGGCCTGGCGCAGACGCCGCCGCCGTTCGCCATCGCTCGCTGACGACAGCTCCAGCGGTCCCAGATCGAGGCGGGCGTTGCCCTCGCCGCTGAAGCCCTCGTTCAGCTTCACCACCAGCCGCTCCAGGGCCGGATCCGCCTCCCACAGGTCCGCCGCCGCCTCGGCCAGCCCGTCGAGATCGTGCGCCAGGGCACTGCCGGGGGGATGGGGAACGCCGCAGCGGGCGAACAGGGAGCGGCTGCCGGCCTTGCTGCCCCACCAGCCCAGGGCCGGATCCGTGCCCAGCAGCGGCACCTGGAGGCGTTCGGAGAGTTCCTTTTCCAGCTCCGTCACCACGAAGCAGGCGAGGTAGCTGCGGCCGGGGTGCAGCAGCTCGGCGATCCGGCTCAGCAGCGCCGGCCGCTCCAGCAGCTTGGCGGTGAGGGGCCGGTCGGAGGCGTCGTCGGCATCGAACAGGTGCAAGCGACGGCGGGCATGGGAGGTGGGAACGCCCGGCAGCAGTTCCAGCACCGCATCCACCACCAGATCGGGCAGCAGCTTGCTGGTGACGTAGATCATCCGCACCCCGGGATCCCGCAGCCGCACCAGCGAGAACAGCTGGCGTTCCTCGTAGTGGTGGGCGCCGGTCACCAAGTGCATCTGGGCCCGGTCCATCGTGAGGGAGGGCACCATCAGCAGATCCAGGTCAGGCCCCTGTCCCCCCTGCTCCTGCCCCCACTCCGGATGCAGGGTCGCCTGGAGGGCGGCGAAGCTCAATGCCATGAAGACGGGAATGGTCGAGGGGGAAGGGAGGCCCGTGGTTGCCATTCTCTCTCGGGTTGCAGCCCCGGGGTCTGCGGCCGTCAGGCCAGAGTGAGGCGCCAACGCTGGTGGTTCGTCGATGACCAGGCCCCTGCCGATGATGCTGCTGGGCTACACCGCAGCCACGCTTACCACCTTGAGCTTCTTCCCCCAGGCCCTGCAGACCCTGCGCACGGGCAACACCAGCGGCATCTCGCTGCCGATGTATGTGCTGTTCACGATCGGCATCACCCTCTGGGGCGTCTACGGCCGGATCACCCGCGATGGTCCGCTGGTCGTGGCCAATGCCATCACCCTGCTGCCGGCGCTGGTGGTACTCGAGCGCACCGTGCGCGCCCGCCGCGCCGGTGCCGGCCTCAGGCTCTGGCGCGGCTGGTGAGCGGCGCCGCCGCTCCGGCCGCCACCGAGGCCCTGCTGGTGGCCCTGGGGGCGGTGCCGGGGGCCTGGCTGCGGTTCGCGATGGTGAACCACCTGGCCCCCCGCCTTCCCCGGCGCCCGTGGGCCACCCTGGTGGTGAACGTGCTGGCCTGCCTGGTCCTCGGCGTCCTGGTGGCCCGGCTCGGGTCCGGGCCAGCGGGCCGGTCGTGGATGCTGCTGATGGGCACCGGTTTCCTCGGCAGTTTCAGCACCTTCTCCACCCTGATGGCCGAACTGCTCGACGACCTCCGCCACGGCCAGCCCGGCCAGGCGCTGTTGTTGCTGCTGCTGTCGTTGGCCGGCGGCTGGCTGGCGCTGCACGCCGGCCTGAGCCTGGGGGACTGAGGCATGGGGGTTCCCCGGCCGCTGCGGCCCCCCCGGGGAACGACGGCCCTGCTGCTGGTGGCCCTCGGCGCGGTGCCCGGTGCGCTGCTGCGCTGGCGGCTGGGCGATCTGCTGACCGCCAACCTGCTGGGAAGCCTGCTGATCGGGACGCTCGTGGCGACGGGCAGCCGCTTCCCCCGCGCCGTTCTGTTCGGCGGCGTGGGCTTCTGTGGGGCCCTCACGAGCTACAGCACCTGGATGCTCGACCTGGAGCGGGCCCTGCGCTCCGGCGGTGCGGCGGCGGTGGTAGGCGTGCTGGCGGCCGTGCCGGCCGGCGTGGCGGCAGCGGCGGCGGGCCTGGCGATCGGCCGGCTGGCGGCAACCCTGCCTTGGCGGGGGGTTGGCCTGTGGCTCAGGCGCTGAAGGCCTTGCCGGCGGGGATGGGGTAGGGGATGCGCCGATGGCGCATGCGCCGCCACACCCGTACGAAGGCCCGGATCACCAGTTCCAACTCGGCCCGGCTGATGCCGCTGCCGGCCAGCTGGCCGTCGCGCATGCGGGCTTCGATGATCCGGCGCACCATCGAGCGGGCCTCGTCCTCCCGCGTTCCCGGGGGCAGGGAGCGCAGGGCGGCCTCACAGCCGTCGGCGAGCATCAGGATCGCCGTTTCGCGGCTGCGGGGGATCGGGCCCCGGTAGCGGAACCGCGCCTCGGCCACCGAGGGATCCCGTCCGCGGGCCTGGTGCAGGAAATACCCCATTTTGAGGGTGCCCTGGTGCTCGGGGATGAAATCGGCCAGGGGCCGCGGCAGCCGGTAGCGCCGGGCCAGTTTGAGGCCTTCGTCCACGTGGGCCTGGAGGATGGCGGCGCTGGCGAAGGGATCGTCGAGGTCGTCGTGGGGATTCAGTCCCTCCTCCTGGTTCTCGATGAACCAGTTCGGTGCGTGCAGCTTGCCCACATCGTGATACAGGGCGCCGGTGCGGATCAGGTCGATGTCGGCGTGGATCGCCCGGGCCCCCTCCTCCGCCAGCCCGCAGATCATCAGGGTGTGCTCGAAGGTCCCCGGGGCCTCGGTCGAGAGGCGGCGCAGCAGGGGACGCTCCAGGTCGGCGAGCTCCAGCAGCCGGGCCCTGGTGAGCAGCCCGAAGAAGCTCTCCACCAGCGGCGTCAGCAGCAGTCCCACCAGCAGCAGGCCGCCCACGAGCAGGGCTTCGCTGAGCAGGTCGGCGGTGGTGGGCACCGGGGCATCCAGACCTTCCGCCACCCCCGGCAGCTGGAGGGCCAGGCCCTGCAGGAACAGGGCACCCACCGGCAACAGCACCGCCAGCTGCAGCAGCTGGGCCCGGTTGCGCTGCCGCCCCGCCAGCACCGCCGCCAGCGTGCCCACCAGGGCCGCCACCACCAGCCTTGACTCCAGCAGCCGATCCAGCGGGAACGGCCACAGCAGGCTGGCGATCGCCAGCCAGGCCAGGCCCGCCATTGTGCCGAGGCCCTGGGCCAGCAGCAGGGTGGCCGGCACCAGCAGCGCCAGGGGGCTGGCATGGCTGCCGAGCCAGAGCTTCAGGCCCTGCACCACCACCAGCATTCCCAGGGCGAGCACGGCCTGCCGGGCCTCCAGGCTGGCGCGCCAGCGGCGCATCACCAGCAGCATCACCGTCATCGCCGCCAGGGCCTCACCGAAGTGGCCCAGCCAGGCGATGGGTCTGGGCCGGCGGTTGATCAGCCCGAAGCTGTCGAGCACGTCGAACGACTGGGGGCTGATCGTCTCCCCCTGGCGCACCACCAGATCACCCTTGCGCACCCGGATGGTGGGGATGCCCTGCAGGGTCACCAGCTGCTCGATGCGCCGCTGGCTGAGGAAGGCGTCGCCCCGGAGGTTGCTGCGCCCCTGGAGGGTGCCGGCCACCAGCCTGCTGCCGAGGCTGCGGCCCGGAGCCGGCTGGTCCTCCAGCTGGAGGCTGGCGGCCAGCAGCAGGGGCGCATCGGCCACGTTGGCCACGACCCCCTGGGTGAGCATGCGCAGCTGGGCCTGACGCACCGCCCGCTGCCAGGACACCAGCTGCTCCGGTGTCAGCGACATCAGCCAGCGGCGCTCCTCCGGCGTGACATTGAGGGGATCCACCCTCCGCTGCCCGCTGGCCAGCATCTGCTGCAGCTGCTCCAGCCGATGGTCGAGCTGGGACTGGAGCTGGAGGCTGTGGCGCTCATCCACCACCTGGATCTGGGCGCGGGGCCCGGCCTGGCTGCGGCGCTGCTCGAGGGCGGCGCTGTTCACCACCGTGGCGTCGCGGGGCGCCCGCAGGGTGAAAGGGGCGGGAACACCGGGCCGCAGGCTGGGTTCCACCAGCCAGGGCCAGCTGCTCAGCAGGGCCACCAGCACGCAGGCCAGGGCGACGCCCGCCATGGCTCCGCCCCTCCAGGCCACCAGCGCCCGGCGTGGACGTTCCAGGCGCAGCAACCGGCGCCACAGCACCCTGATCCGGCGCCATCCGTTCCGCATGGGCAAACGCTAGCCCCGCCCTGGGCGGGCTCGTTCCGCGGCCCTTCGGGTTGCATGCTGGTTTGCGCATCCTGACGCCTCCCATGGCCACCCTCCTCGACGGACGCCTGCTGGCCGCCACGATTGAGAAGCGCCTGCAGGCGGTGATCGCGGCGCATCGGGAGCCTGTGGGCCGCCCTCCCGGGCTGGCTGTGCTGCGGGTGGGCGACGATCCCGCCAGCGGCGTGTACGTGGCCAACAAGGAGAAGGCCTGCAGCCGGATCGGCATCACCAGCCTGGGCGCCCACCTTGACGCCGCCACCCCGGCGTCTGAGGTGCTGGCCAGGATCGAGCGCCTGAACGCCGATCCGGCGGTCGATGGCATTCTGCTGCAGCTGCCCCTGCCTGCGGGGCTGGAGGAAGGCCTGCTGCTGGCGGCGATCGATCCCGACAAGGACGCCGACGGACTCCACACCCTCCACCTGGGCCGCCTGCTGAAGGGCGAACCAGGACCGCGCAGCTGCACCCCGGCCGGGGTGATGGCCCTGCTGGCCGCCGCCGGTGTGGACCTGGCCGGCAAGCGGGCCGTTGTGGTGGGGCGGAGCATCCTGGTGGGGCAGCCGCTGGCACTGATGCTGCAGGCGGCGAACGCCACGGTCACGGTGGCCCATTCCCACACCCGCGATCTGGCCGCCCTCACGCGCCAGGCGGAGGTGCTCGTGGTGGCCGCCGGCCGCCCGCGCCTGATCGGCGCCGAACACGTGAGCCCCGGGTCCGTGGTGGTGGACGTGGGCATTCACCGCCGCCCGGAGGGTGGCCTCTGCGGTGACGTGCGCTTCGAGGAGGTGGAACCCATCGCCGCTGCCCTCTCGCCGGTGCCCGGCGGTGTGGGCCCGATGACGGTGTCGATGCTGCTGGTGAACACGGTGCGGGCCTGGTGCCGGCGCAGCGGCGTGGACCCTCAGAGTCTGGGTGGGCCCTTTCTGTTCTGACCGCTGACTCGGTTCCAGAACTGCTCCACTTTCTCGATCACCGATCCTT
>JBJTUJ010000321.1:0-3512 GCA_046080685.1 Cyanobium sp.
TCGCCGCACCCTCTACGGCCATCTCTCCGAGCTGTATGTGAAGGAGGGCGACCTCGTGCGCCAGGGTGAGGTGATCGGGCGGGTAGGCAGCACCGGTCTGAGCACCGGGCCCCACCTGCACTTCGAGGTGCGGTTGCCGCAGGAAGGCGGCTGGGTGGCGATCGACCCGGGCGATCTGGACCCAGGCGGCCCGATGGTGGCCGGACTGCCTGGCATGCCTGGCCAGCCCGATGGTGTTGCCGCCCGCGACGTCGATGCGGTGGCCCTGCTGATGGGCCAGCTGCTGCAGACCCTGGAGCGTCCCCGCTCCCCGCTGCCGACGCTTCCCATCGCCACCGCAGAACCGAAGGGTTGACCCCTGTCCCCCCCCAAGGGGGATCTCCAGGATCAGTGCCCGGCCGGATGCAGCTCCGCCTCGGCGGAGGGCGTGCCGGCGATGTGGCCGTCGCGGAACACCACGATCCTCTCGGCCCGCTCGGCCACGTCGTGCTCATGGGTCACCATCACCAGGGTGATCCCCTGCCCGTGCAGCTCATCGAAGATCTCCAGCACCTCACGGGTGGTGTTCGAGTCGAGGGCACCGGTGGGTTCGTCAGCCAGCAGCAGGGCAGGTTGGTTGATGATCGCCCGGGCGATCGCCACCCGCTGCTGCTGGCCGCCCGAGAGCTGGTTGGGGCGGTTGCCGAGCCGGTTCTCCAGCCCCACGCGCGCCAAGGCCTCCAGGGCCCGCTCCCTCCGCTCGACCGCCGAGACCCCCGCATAGACCATTGGCAGCATCACGTTCTCCAGGGCCGTGAGCTGGGGCAGCAGATGGAACTGCTGGAACACGAAGCCCAGCTCCCGGTTGCGCAGATCGGCCAGGGCATCGTCATCGAGATGCTCCACGGGGGTGCCGTTCAGCAGGTAGCTGCCGCTGGTGGGACGGTCGAGGCAGCCCAGGATGTTCATCGCCGTGCTCTTGCCCGAGCCCGAGGCGCCCATCACCGCCAGATAGTCGCCGCGCTGAACTCGGAAGCTCAGATGATCGAGCGCCACCACCTCGGTGTCGCCTCTGCCGTACACCTTGCTGATGTCGATCAGCTGGGCCACGGTGTCGTTGCCTGTGGTTCCCTTCCGGGTGGAGGCCATCGGATCAGCCGAGGGCCGGTGTGGTGGCGGTGGCGATGGCCTGTTGCAGCAGGGGGGTGCCGGTCACGGCTGCACTGGCCCAGTCGAAGAGGGGGCTGGAGAGAACGCCGCCCACGGCCGTGACGATCACGCAGCCCAGAAGCGCGGCCCGCAGGGGCTGCATGCCGGCCAGGCTCCATTCAATAGAAGGATAATTCTTGACCACATCGGAGGCTTCCTGCGGTTCCTTCACCACCATCATCTTGATCACCGAGATGTAGTAGTAGATCGACACCACCGAGGTGACGAGGCCCACCACCACCAGCAGGTACTGATGGTCGGCCCAGCCTGCGAAGAACAGGTAGATCTTGCCGAAGAAGCCGAGCATCGGAGGAATGCCGCCCAGGGACAGCAGGCAGAGGCTCAGGCCCAGGGTGATCAGCGGATCCTTCTGATAGAGGCCGGCGTAATCGGAGATGCGGTCACTGCCGGTGCGCAACGAGAAGAGGATGATGCAGGCGAAGGCCCCAAGGTTCATGAACAGGTAGGCGGCCATGTAGAGCACCATCGCGGCGAAGCCGTCCTCGGTGCCGCACACCATGCCGATCATCACGAAGCCCGCCTGGCCGATCGAGCTGTAGGCCAGCATGCGCTTCATCGAGGTCTGGGCCAGGGCGACCACGTTGCCCAGCACCATCGAGAGCACCGCCAGCACGGTGAACAGGAACTTCCACTGGGCATCGAAGCTCTCGAAGCAGCCCACGAGGATGCGCAGGGCCAGGGCGAAACCGGCGGCTTTGGAGCCCACCGAGAGGAACGCCACCACCGGGGTGGGCGAGCCTTCGTACACGTCCGGCGTCCACTGGTGGAAGGGAACGGCGGCGATCTTGAAGGCCACCGTGGCGAGCACGAACACCAGGGTGAGAGCGGTGATCGGCGATGCGGAGGTGCGCAGGGCCAGGGCAATGGCCTCCAGACTCGTGCCACCGCTGAGGCCGTAGAGCAGGGAGGCGCCGTAGAGAAACACGGCCGCGGCCGCCGAGCCCACAAGAAGGTATTTCAGGGCAGCTTCGGAGCTGCGGGCGTCCCGCTTCATGTAGCCCGCCAGCAGATAGCTCGACACCGACAGCGTCTCCAGGGAGATGAAGATGCTGATCAGGTCGGTGGCGCCACACAGGAACATCGCCCCGAGGGTGGCCGCCAGCAAGATCGCGGCGTATTCGCCCACCGGCGTGCCGCTCTGCTCCACGTAGCGCCAGCTCAGCAGCAGGGAGATCAGGGTGGAGGCGGCCACCACGCCCCGGAAGGCGATGGCCAGGTTGTCGGCCAGGAAGGAGTCCAGGAAAGAGGGTTCCGCCCCTCCGTTCCATTGCAGCGCCAGCAGAACAAGGGCAGCGCCGAGGCCGGCGTAGCAGATCGGCGGCACCCAACGGCTTGCGGCCTTCTCGCCCGCCAGGTCCACCAGCAGGCAGAGCAGGAGGGCGACCAGCACGCCCCCCTCGGGAAGGATGGCGACCGCGTTCAGATCGAGGGAGAGCCCACCCGTGCCGAGCCCGGAGGCGATCGCTGCGGTGGCGTCGGAGGCGGCCGTGGCGGCGCCGAGAATCAAGTCGGTGGCAGCGGGGAACACGTCGGCCACACCCTCCGGTCTGGTGGTGCAGCGGACTGTAGCCGCCTCATCCGGATGTCGGTCTGTCGGACGATGCGATAAAGAGGGAAGCGGTTCAGCGCCTGCCCGTGGCCCACACCCTGGTCATCGTCGAGAGCCCCACCAAGGCCAAAACCATCCGGGGCTTCCTGCCGAAGGACTTCCGCGTGGAGGCCTCGATGGGCCACGTCCGCGACCTGCCGAACAACGCCAGTGAGATCCCCGCCGCCCAGAAGGGGGAGAAATGGGCGAATCTCGGCGTCAACACCACCAACGACTTCGAACCTCTCTACGTGGTGCCGAAGGACAAGAAGAAGGTGGTGAAGGAACTCAAGGACGCGCTCAAGGGAGCCGATCGCCTGCTGCTGGCCACGGACGAGGACCGGGAAGGGGAGAGCATCAGCTGGCATCTGCTCCAGCTGCTCAGTCCCAAGGTTCCCGTCCAGCGGATGGTGTTCCACGAGATCACCAAGGAGGCGATCGGCCGGGCCCTCGCCTGCCCCCGCGATCTCGACATGCAGCTGGTCCATGCCCAGGAGACCCGGCGGATCCTCGATCGCCTGGTGGGCTACACCCTCTCGCCGCTGCTGTGGAAGAAGGTGGCCTGGGGACTCTCCGCCGGCCGGGTGCAGTCGGTGGCGGTGCGGTTGCTGGTGCAGCGGGAACGGGCCCGGCGGGCCTTCCGCAGTGGCACCTACTGGGATCTCAAGGCCCGGCTGGAACAGGCGGGAACCCTCTTCGACGCCAAGCTCACCCA
>JBJTUJ010000322.1:0-3115 GCA_046080685.1 Cyanobium sp.
TACCGGCCTCACCGGCCGGGACGGCACGCCGGAGGCGGTGGCGCCCCTGCTGGATAAGACGATCGACGGCTTCGGCGAGCTGTTCCGCGTGCTCTCGTTCGAAACGATCGGCACCAGCAGCCTGCAGAGCCGCTGCCTGGCCGGGGTGGCCAACGGCACGGTGATCTTCGTGCTGCCGGGCTCCCTCGATGCGGTGCAGACCGCCTGGGACCGGCTGATCGCCGCCCAGCTCGACGCCGCCACCCGCCCCTGCAACCTGGTGCAGTTGCTGCCGCGGCTGCGGGAGCCACCCGCCTGAGCGTGATCCTCACGGCCGCGCTGGCCCTGGTGGCCTTCTTTTATGCCTCGGTGGGGCATGCCGGCGCTTCGGGCTACATCGCCGTGCTGGCCCTGGCCGGCTGGCCGGTGGCGGCGATCAAGCCGCTGGCCCTGCTCCTGAACACGGTGGTGGCCGCCGTGGGCTGCTGGAACTTCCTGCGGGCCGGCCACTGGCCAGGACGGAGGTTCTGGCCCATGTATGCGCTGGCGGTGCCGGCCGCCTTCCTCGGTGGGGGCTGGGCGGTGCCGGGACCCTGGCTGCAGCGGCTCGTGGGCCTGGTGCTGCTTGCCTCCGCCTGGCGGCTGGGGCGCCGTACACAGGATCCGGCGAGCCTGCGCCCCCCCAGCGCCGTGCTGCTGGCGGCCGCCGGCGGCGGTCTCGGTGCTGTTCATCCTGCTGAATTCCCTGGCGGGCCTGGCCGGACTGCTGCTGGCCCGTCCGGCCCAGGTGGCGGCCGTGCTGCAGCCCGATCTGCTGGTGTGGGTGGCGGTGGTGCTGCCGGCCGGGGCCCTGGGCTCACGGCTCGGAAGCCGTCACTGGCCGCTGAGCTGGATCCGGCGCTGCCTGGCCAGCGTGCTGGTGCTCGCGGGCCTGAAGCTGCTGGGGCTGAGGCTGGGCTGACCCTGCCGCTCAGCCCCCCAGACGAGCCATCTCCACATGGGGAGTGGATTCCGGGGGGCTCGCTTCGCCCCGTTCCTCGCTGGCGCGATCGGCGCGTTGCCGCCACAGGGAGGCGATCGCTTCCCGCAGGGCCGCGGCCGGGCAGCCAGGCGCCAGCCAGGGGCGCAGATCGAGGCCGCTGCCCGGTGGGGCGAACAGACAGGTGTAGGCGAGGCCATCGGCGGTGACGCGCAGGCGGTTGCAGTCGCCGCAGAAGGGGGCGCTGATCGAGGCCACCGTGGCCAGCACCCCACCACCATCGCGGTAGCGCCAGCGGCTGGCGGTGCCGTGGCGGCCGCGGCCGAGGGGCTCCAGCGGCCAGCGTTCACCGATCCGGGCCACCATCTCGGCGGCCGGCAGCACGGCCTCAGGCCGCCAGCCGTTGCGGTTGCCCACGTCCATGTATTCGATCAGGCGCAGTTCCACGCCCCGCTCCCGAGCCAGTCCCGCCAGGGGCAGCAGTTCGCCGTCGTTGGCGCCGCGCTGGATCACGGCGTTGAGCTTCAGGGCTCCCTGCGCCGGATCGAAGCCGGCGGCCCGGGCGTGCTCGATCGCCGCCAGCACCCGCTCCAGCGCCCGGGTGCCGGCGGTGGCATCCGCCAGGCCGGCCATGCGCGCCACGCTGGCGCCGGTGGTGCCGTCGAGGCTGAGGGTGAGCCGATCGAGGCCGGCCTGCCGCAGCGCCCGCGCCCGTTCCGCCGTGAGCAGCAGACCGTTGCTGGTGAGGGCGACCTCGCGCAGGCCGCTTTGGCGCAGGGGCTGGGCCGCCCCGATCAGCGCCTCCAGATCAAGATGGAGCAGCGGTTCGCCGCCGGTGAGGCGCAGGCTCCGGGCCCCCAGCGCCACCGCCGCCGCCACCACGGCCCGCCGCTGCTCCAGGTTCAGCAGACCCGGGGGCTCCTGGCCATCGGGCAGGCAATAGGGGCAGGCCAGGTTGCAGCGCGCCGTGAGCGAGAGGCGAAGCACCCCCAGGGGGCGGCCGTGCCGGTCGCTGGGATGGGGGTCGGCCATGGAGGGCAGGCTAGAAACCGACTGGGCTTCTTAGGCTTGACAACCTTCCGCGCCAGCGGCGAACGAGGCAGCCATGGCTGATCCCCACCTGCCTTCCTCCGGCGGCGGCTGGCCTCTGATCGACGGCTGGGCCCGCGCCACCCTCTCCCCGAATGGCCCCCGCCTGTGGCAGACCCTCAACCACAAGAGCGCCTGCCTCTCCTGCGCCTGGGGCACCGGCGGCCAGAACGGCGGCTTCCGCGATGAGCTGGGCGAACCGCTGCAGCGCTGCCTCAAGAGCGTGGAGGCGATCGCCGCGGAACTGCAACCGGCGGTGGACCCCAACGTGTTCGCCGGCCGCAGCCTGCACGAGCTGCAGCAGCTAAGCTCCGCCGCCTGCGATCGGCTCGGGCGACTGGATCGGCCCCTGATCCGGCGCGAGGGCAAGGGTCACTACGAACCGATCGGCTGGGAGGAGGTGTTCGGCCTGCTGGAGGCGGCCTTCCGCTGCCCGCCGGAGCGCCTAGCCTCGGGCCGCTCCTCCAACGAGGCCGCCTACCTGCTGCAGCTGATGCTGCGCGCCCTGGGCTGCAACAACCTGGCCGACTGCTCCGACCTCTGCCACGCCCCCTCCACCGCCCTCACCCACTTGGATGCCCAGGGCGCCGCCCGCATGGTGGATGTAGCCGATCGGCCCGCCGCCGCCCGCACCGCCACCGCGAGGGCTTTCTGTCGATGGCCCCCGCCACCCTGGCGCTGGTGAGCGAGGGGACTGCCCCCAAAGGAGACGTGCTGGCGGTGGCGCGGGTGGCGGCGATCCAGGGGGCGAAGCGCACCGCCGAGCTGATCCCCTTCTGCCATCCCCTGCCCCTGGCGGGAGTGACGGTGACGATCAAACCCTCCGCCGATGGCTCGGGGCTGCACCTGGTGGCCAGCGCCCGCACCACCGCGCCCACCGGTGTGGAGATGGAAGCCCTCACCGCCGTGCAGATCGGCCTGCTCACCCTCTACGACATGCTCAAGGCCGCCGATCCCGCCATGACCATCGGTCCGGTGCGCCTGCTGGAGAAACACGGCGGTCGCCACGGCAGCTGGCGGCATCCCGCCCTGGCCCAGGAGGGGGGCCTGGAGCGGGGTCCCAAGCCG
>JBJTUJ010000323.1:0-5831 GCA_046080685.1 Cyanobium sp.
GCGCTCCAGATCAGCGACGGCGCCGGCCGCCACCTGGGCATGGGCAGCGCGGTGGCCGGGGCAGAGACAGCCGCGGGCGGACAGCCAGCGCTCCTCGAGGCGCAGATGCTGCTGCAGACGCCGGAAGAGGACGCGAAACCCGACATCACTGGCGTGGGGCCAGGGGCAGGTTGAGGAGTCGCGGGGAGCGGCGTGTTCCTCGACCAGGGCGTCGAGCAGAACGGCGAGGCGATCGTGCTGACGCTCGAGCAGGAGGCGCTGACGCGCCCAGGAGCAGGGCCAGCCGGAGGCTGCAGTGGAAGAGGGGAAGGGCGAGAGGGACTGCACCATCAACCAGCGGCCCAGAGGCTGACATAACGGCAACGTGATATTAGGGGATCGCGTTGCCATGTCACCAGGATTCAGCAGACGCCACCTGAGATGGAATGGTGGTAGCCTTAGAACAACCTCGTTTTCTAGTCGGTCATGGAAGCGCTCGCCGAGTACCTGAAGGTGTTCTCTGAGCCCAACCGGCTTGCGGTGCTGGAGGCGCTGCGCCACGGACAGCTGAACGTGACGGCGGTGGTGGAGAAGACGGGGCTGAGCCAGGCGCTGGTGTCAAAGCACCTGAAGCTGCTCACGATCGCCGGCGTGGTGCGCCGTCGGCCGGAGGGAAGCCTTGTGTTCTACGACGTGATCGACAAAGGAGTGTTCCGTCTGCTGGCTCAGGCGGAGAAACTGATGCTGGCCTCCCGCCGCCAGCAATTTGATGCCCTCGCCGCCATCCTCTGAGTCACCGGGCCACGGTGCCCTGCCCTGCGACCTTGAGGACCTGCGGGCGGCGCTGGCCACGGGTCGGCGGTCGTTCCCTGGGCTGCGGCTCGGGGATCTCGATGGGGTCGACCTCGATCTGAGTGACTGCGACCTGAGCGGAGGCTGCTTCAAAGAGGCCCGCTTCGGCCATGCGCGGCTGCAGAGGGCGGTGGTGCGGTGCGGCTGCTTCCAGCAGGCCCTGCTGTGGGGGGCGGACCTTTCGGAGCTGCAGGCGGAGGGATCGTTCTGGCACGACGCCGACCTGTCGGCGGCGCGGCTGCAGGGGGCAGACCTGCGGGGAGCGGTGCTGCACCGCTGCTGCCTGCGTGGTGTACTGGCGGCCGGGAGCCTATGGGAGGGGGCGCGGCTGGTGGAGGCCGACTTCCGCAGCAGCCTCGATCAGCTCACGGATCTGGGCGGCGCCGACCTGCGCGGCGCCGACCTGAGCTGGGCGCTGTTGCAGGGGGTGCAGCTGAACGGTGCCGACCTGCGCGGTGCCTGCCTCTATGGCACCCAGCTGGGAGGGGCGGATCTGCAGGAAGCCCGGCTGGAGGGCTGCGATCTCAGCGACGCCGTGCTTGCCGGGGCAAAGCTGGAGGGCGCCCGGCTGGAAGGTGCACGGCTGGCCTGAGCTCAGAAGCCCCACTGGCGGCGAAGGTCAGGGTGGGTGAGTTCCCAGGCGTGCTCGCTGGCCAGCACGGTGTGGCGGTGGGATGCGGGGATGAGGCCGGCGGCGGCGAAGCGCTGCTCAAACAGGGCTCGGAAGCGGCGGCTCTCCTCCAGCAGCGCCTCAAGATGGGCCGGGCCACCGGCCGCTTCCAGCATCGCGGGGGTGGTCCGGGCGAGGGTGAGGGTGTCGAGGTGCTGCTCGATCCACGCCCATTCGTACTGGAGCATCGCCGGACTGCAGGCGGCCAGATGGGCGTCGTAGTCGGCGAGGTGGCGCTCGATCAGGGGAGAGGGCGCCGTGGCAGAAGCCTCGCCGCCGGCTGCGGGCGGGGAGGAGGTTGCTGACAAGGCGGTGGCGGCGGCCCGGGCGTTGAGACGCTGCATGATCTGGCGCAGGTAGCTCATCCGACCGCCGCCAGCCCCCGCTCGTTGAACACACCCTCGAACAGCACGGAGCTGAGGTAGCGCTCGCCGGAATCGGGCAGGACCACCACCACGGTGCGGCCCTCGAACTCGGGCTCCCGGGCGAGGCGCAGGGCGGCCACTGTGGCGGCGCCGCAGGAGATGCCGGCCAGGATCCCCTCCTCGCGCATGAGGCGGCGGGCCATGGTGACGGCCTCCTCGTCGCCGACAGGTTCGACCCGATCGAGCAGGGAGAGGTCGAGATTGGCAGGGACGAAGCCGGCACCAATGCCCTGGATCTTGTGGGGACCGGGCTGGAGGGTGGTGCCGTCGAGGGTCTGGCGGATCACCGGGCTGTTGGCGGGTTCGACCGCCACCGAAATCAGGGGCTTGCCGAGGGTCTGCTTGATGTAGCGGCTGACGCCGGTGATGGTGCCGCCGGTGCCCACGCCAGCCACCACCACATCCACCTTGCCCTCGGTGTCCTCCCAGATCTCGGGACCGGTGGTGTCGTGATGGATCTGAGGGTTGGCCGGGTTCATGAACTGCTGCAACATCACGTAACGATCCGGATCGGATTCGGCCATCTGGCGGGCGGCCTCGATGGCGCCCTTCATGCCCATGCGGCCCTCTGTGAGCACGAGCTTGGCGCCGTAGGCCGTGAGCAGCTTGCGCCGCTCCAGGCTCATGGTTTCGGGCATGGTGAGAGTGACTGGGATGCCACGGGCGGCGGCCACGAAGGCCAGGGCGATGCCGGTGTTGCCGCTGGTGGGTTCGATCAGCTCCTTGCCGGGACCCAGCAGCCCCTCCTTCTCGGCCTGCCAGATCATGGCGGCGCCGATGCGGCACTTCACCGAGTAGGCGGGGTTACGGCCCTCGATCTTGGCCAGCACCCGGGCGCCGCAGCCGGCGGTGACACGATTGAGGCGCACCAGGGGGGTGCGACCGATGCTCAGGCTGTTGTCGGCGTGGATGAAGCTCATCGCAGCGGGTTTGTGCCGCCCGCACCCTAGTCAGGCGATCAGCAATGGTCGGCCCGAGTGTTGTCAAGCGGGCGGGACACCCGGGAGGGGGCCTGTGGCCCCATACGATCCACTGCTGAAGGGCCGGATGGGAGAAGGGTGAAGGGATCGATCCACGGAGTCGGGGGCCTGGTGGGCCTGCTGCTGCTGCTGGCGTCGATCGCCGTGCTCACGGTGGTGTTCGACCGGGGACGGTTCTGGTGGCAGTGGTGGCGCAAGCGCACGAGCCGGGAGCGGCAGTGGCGTGAACGGCTGCTGGCGGGCGCCGGCGGCGGCGAGCAGACGCTGGAGGACTGGGAGCGGGAGATGGCGTTCGGCGAACCGGTCCTGCAGGCGGGGGCTGTGCTCGCACCGCTGCTGGGCCTGATCGGGACGGTGCTGGGGCTGATGGAGGTGCTGGCGGCGCTGGGTCCGGGGCTGACCCTGCCGCCGGGTGCACCACTGGCCGGCTACGGCAAGGTGCTGATGGCCACGGCGCTGGGGCTGATCGTGAGCCTGATCGCCACTGCGGGGGTCCTGGCGAACCAGGCGGCGCGGGGCTGGCAGATTGATGGCCTGAGGCGTCAGCTGCGTCAGGGGGCCGCAGGCGTGCCCGGAGCGGAGCGGCGGCCATGAACCTGGCGCTGGCATGCCTGGTGGGCCTCACCCTGCTGGTGACGGGGGCCACGGCGGCGCTGCCGGCGCTTTGGCTCACGCGTGAGCCTCAGGCAAGGCCGGCGCAGAAGGTCGGCGGTGAGGCGGGCACCACGCTGTGGGTGGTGCGGGGAGCCGGCCGGCACTGGTTCGTGAACGGAGAACCGATCACGGCTCCGGCCCTGGCGGGCCTGCTCAGGGGCCAGGGGCCTTTGGCGGATGTGCGTTTCCTGCCGTCCTCCGCACTGGCGATGGGGGAGGTGAGCCAGGCGCTGGGCTGGCTGCGGAGGCAGGGCACGGCGCCGGTGGTGCTGGAGCTGCCGGAGGGGCGATGAGATGGGGACCCGTGCTGGAGGGGATCGGGCTGGGGGCGATGGCCACGGCACTGGCAGCGGCGGGTCTGGTGCTGGTCGTGCTGCCGCAGCGGCTGGCGCAGCGTCCGGCGGGGCAGGGGGTGCTGGCGCTGGCGGCGGACGCGCAGGGAGGGCTGCGGGTGTGGAACCAGCCGATCCGGCCCCAGGACCTGCCGTCCCTGCTGGAGAAGGCGCGGCGGCGCCATGGCGGCCGGGAGGGGGCCGTGCGGCTGCGTCTGATACCGGATCCGGACGTGCCCTGGGGCACGGTCCAGGGGCTGATCGGCCGGCTGGAGGGCAGCGGCCTGCCGCTGGAGCTGCAGCTGCCATGAGAGACGCCATGGTGAGGCACCTGGCGGGGCTGGGGCAGCGGGGGAAGGAGCTGGCCAGCCGGCCGCTCGGGATCGCGCTGCTGGCGGCGCTTCTCCTGCATGGTCTTGGGCTGACCTTCGCGGGCTTGCGCAACAACCGCACGGCCAGGGTGCCGGAAGCCCCCAGGGCACCGGACGACACGCCCGAGCTGCTGCGCTTCAGCCGGCTGGCGCCGCAGGCGCTGCCGCTGAGCACGATCCCCCTGCCGCCACCGAGCGTGCTGCCTCCGCCCCCGCCGAACCTGCTGGCACCGCTGCCGCAGGGTCAGGGACCCCAGGGTCAGGGACCCGCCAACCGGCCGGCGGGCGTCCGCGGATCCAGCACCCGTGGGCCCCAGGCCAGTGGGGCCAAAACTGCGGGCAGCAGGCCTCACGGTGAGAGCCTGCGGGTGCCGGTGGCGCGGACATCGACAGCGCGGGCCCCGGTGGCGAAGCCGGCGGCAGCGAGTCTGGGAGCCGCCGCGGCCGCCCAGCCAACGGAGCTGGCCGTGGCGCGGGAGGCCCTGGAGCAGCAGCGCTCGGCGCCCGCCACGGAGAGCAAGGACACGGCGGCGCTGCGGGCCCTTTGGGAGCAGGCCACGGCCGTGGAAGCCGAGGGCCTGCCGGAAGGGATGGACCTGCGGAAGATGCCGGCCACAAAGGCGAAGGAACTGGGCCTGGCGGCGGGGGAGAAGCGCAGCGGCCGCACGGAGGGCCTGCTTCTGGTGGCGTGGCTGGAGGGGGATCAGCTGTGGCTGCTGCAGGCCCCTGCGGCACGGGCGGAGGCGGGCGGAGCCGGCTGAGGACGAGCTGGTTTCAGTGCCGCATCCCTGGGGCGGCTGGCGCCGGTCCCCACAGCCCAAGCCGCCTCCTGCGGGCGGCCCGTTCCGCCTGGCTGTAGCGCTGCCGATCGCACAGGCTCCCGGGCCTGAGATCCCAGAGGGCCAGGCCCTGCTCCACCAGCGTGAGGTTCACCGGCTGGGAGGTGCCGGCGGCCAGGATCTCTACCTGCTCCACACCATCGAGAGCCTTCTGGCGTGAGGCCAGGGTCACCCAGGTGCCGGGCGGCAGCAGCTGCGCCAGCGTCGCCTGAGCAGCCTCGCCCACAGGGCCACGGGCCAGGGCCGGTGCCAAGCTGCAGCTCAGCCGCACGTTGACCGGATCGCCGTAGGGAGTGACCACCACCGTGTTGCCGTCGATCACTCGCACCACCCGCACATCGTCGGCAGGGGGCGGTGGAACGGCAGCGGCGGGAAGGGCCGGCGCCAGAAGGAGCATGGACGCCAGGCAGGAGAGGGAGGGTTTCATGCTGAAGGGTCCGTAACCGCCAGCCGACTCCCAGACTCCCACCCAGGGGGCCGTGCCCTGAGCGCCGCATCGCCAGGCTCAGCCCCAGCAGCCATCCCCTCGCCAGCAGGGCCAGGGGCTCCACCTCACGCCAGCCGCCGCGCGCAGCGCTGCAGGCCCCTGGCGCAGTCGCCCTGCATCAGCAGCCCCGCCCCACCCCACACCAGGCGCTGGGGCAGATCCAACGGGGCGGAGCCCAGCTCCCGCAACGGCGTGAAGCCCAGGCCGCGGAAATAGCGCACCAACCGCCGGTGCTGGCGCTC
>JBJTUJ010000324.1:0-3260 GCA_046080685.1 Cyanobium sp.
CCGAAGAACAGGCCGATCGACCCGGACAGGAGCACCGTGATCAGCACGGTTCCCGTTCCCACCGCCGCCGGCAGGGGCGTGACCGCCGCCACGATCGCTACCGCCCCCAGCCCGAGGGCGCTGCCCACCGCACCTCCCAGGCTCGCGAGCACCAGCGACTCCACCAGGAACTGCAGCATCACATCGGTGCTGCGGGCGCCGAGGGCCTTGCGCAGGCCGATCTCCGAGGTGCGCTCGCTCACCGACACCAGCATGATGTTCATGATGCCGATGCCGCCCACCAGCAGGGACACGGCCCCGATGGCGCCGAGCATCAGCGTCAGCCCGCCGGTGATCGAGCCCACGATCGTGAGGGCATCCTTCTGGGAGCGCACAACGAAGTCGTCCTCCCGCAGCAGCTGGTGGCGGCGCCGCAGCAGGTTGCCGATCTGGAACTCCGCCGCGCTGGTGCTGTTGTCGTCGCGGGCCTCCACGTTGATCAGGCTCAGGCTCACCCCGTAGGTGGGATCCCGGCCGCTCAGGCGGCTCACCATCGTGGACAGGGGCACATAGGCGACCTCGTCCTGGTTGGCTCCGAACACCGCCCCCTTCGCTGCCATCACCCCGATGACCTCGAAGCTCTGGTCGCGGATCCGCAAGTTGCGGCCCGCCGCCTCGCCTGAGGGGATCAGCTTGTCGCGCAGGTCGGGCCCGATCACCACCACGTTGCGGGCGCCGCGGATCTCGGCCTCACTGAAGAAGCGCCCCTGGGCGAGTTCGAAGCGCCGCACCTCCAGGAACTCAGGCGTCACGCCGGTCACCGTGACCGACTTGCTGTTGGCTCCTGCCTGCACCACCTCGTTGAGGGTGATCTGGGGCGCCACCCGCCGCACCGACGGCACCTGCTCGGCGATCGCCCGCGCATCCTCCAGCACAAGGGTCTTGGGCACTTCGATCCCCTGGCGCCGGGTGTCGTTGGTGCCGGGGAACACGAACAGCACGTTCGCCCCAAGGGTGCTCAGCTGACTCTCCGCCAGGTTACGGGCCCCGTTGCCGACCCCCACGAGGCTGATCACCGAGGTGTTGCCGATCACGATCCCTAGCATCGTGAGCAAGCTGCGCATCCGGTTGGAGCGCAGCGTGTCGATGGCCATGCCCACCGTGTCGCGCAGCGGCAGCTTCGGAGCCATCGGAGGAAGGGCGAGCTGGAGACCTTCGTTCTAGGGCGTCGACTCAGCCCACCGGGGTCCACGCGGTGTGGTCTTCCCCCAGAGCTCCTCGATGCACCACCCCTTCCTGCAGCTCCAGAGTGACCATCTCCCCTTCGCGCAGGTCTGCGGTGGCGTTTGCCACCCCTACGATCACCGGCACCCCCAGCCGCTCAGCGATCACCGCCGCATGGCTCTGGCGGCCCTCCTCCTCGGCAATCACTCCACGCGCCTTGCGGATCGCCTCCAGATAGTGGGCGCTGGTTTCACGCACCACCAGAATCTCGCCGCTCTGCAGCCGTGAGGCCTCCTCCGGCGAACTGGCGAGCCGCACCCTCCCGCTCACGGAGCCGGCGCCGATGCCGGTGCCGCGGCCCAGCACGGCCGAAACGATCCCCACCTTCACCAGGTCGGTGGAACCGCTCACCCCCTCCAGGGTGCCGGCGGTCTGCACCACCAGGTCGCCGTCGTGGAGCAGGCCCATCGCCTGGGCTTCGGCCATCGCCACGGAGAAGGTGCGGCCGCTGCTTTTCTGCTCCTGGATCACCAGGGGGTTCACCCCCCACACCAGCTGCAGCTGGCGGGCCACATCCACGTCGCTGGTGATCGCCAGGATCGGGGTGCTGGGACGGAACTTGCTGACGCTGCGGGCCGTGGAGCCGGTTTTGGTAAGGGGCAGGATCGCGGCCGCGTTCAGCTGGCGGGCGATGCTGCTCACCGCCTGGCAGATGGCGTTGGGTATGGTGGTGGCCATGTGACTGTCCAGCACCCGGAGGGGGTAATCGCGCTCGATGCGGCGGGCGATCTTCGCCATGGTGGCAACCGCCTCCACCGGGTAGTCGCCCACGGCGCTCTCGTTGGAGAGCATGACCGCGTCGGTGCCGTCGAGGATCGCGTTGGCCACGTCGCTCACCTCCGCCCGGGTGGGGCGGGGGCATGACACCATTGAATCGAGCATCTGGGTGGCGGTGATCACCGGGATGCCGAGGCTGTTGGCTTTGCGGATCAGGTCTTTCTGCAGCAGCGGCACCTCCTCCGCCGGCATCTCCACCCCCAGGTCACCGCGGGCCACCATCACGCCATCGCACAGGGGCAGGATGGCGTCGATGGCGTCGATCGCCTCGAACTTCTCGATCTTGGCCACCACCGGCGTGTCGTACCCGTGGCTGCGGATCAGTTCGCGGATCTCCTGCATGTCGGAGGGGTTGCGCACGAAGCTCAGGGCCACCCAGTCCACCCCCTGCTTCAGACCGAAGGCCAGGTCGCTGCGGTCCTTGTCGGTGAGGGCCCGGATCGAGAGCTGCACATCGGGGAAGTTGACCCCCTTGTTGTTGGAGAGCACCCCGCCCACGGTGACGCTGCACTGGAGGGTCTGGCTGGGGAGATCCACCTCCTCCACCACCATCTCCACCCGGCCGTCATCGAGCAGGATGCGGCTGCCGCTGGTCACCTCCTCGGCCAGACGCCCGTAGGTGACCGTGGCGATGCTCTGGTTGCAGGCCACCTCGCGGGAGGTGAGGGTGAAGGGATCGCCGGTGGCCAGGGTGATCGGTCCGCCCTCGAAGCGCCCGAGGCGGATCTTCGGACCCTGCAGGTCCTGGAGGATGCCGATATGCACACCAAGTTCGTGGGCCACCTGGCGGATGGTGGCGATGCGGGCCGCGTGGTCCTCGTGGTCGCCGTGGGAGAAATTCAGCCGGAAAGTGGTGGCGCCGGCCTCGATGAGGCGTCGCAGCATCTCGGGCGACTCGGTGGACGGGCCGATGGTGGCGACGATCTTCGTGCGACGCATGAGATCGGGTACGGCCATCGGAGCGTCGAGCACTGAGGCGGAAACTACCATCCAGTGCCTTCCCTCACCGGCTTTCCATGGACTTCCGGGCCTACCAGCAGCGTTCACGTGAGACGGCCCGCTATCCGGATGCCGGCGCCAATCCCATCTATCCGACCCTGGGATTGTGCGGCGAGGCCGGCGAGGTGGCGGACAAGGTGAAGAAGGTGCTGCGCGACCAGGGCGGCCGCTTCGACGACGCGGTGCGCGACGACCTGAGGCTGGAACTCGGCGACGTGCTC
>JBJTUJ010000325.1:0-8870 GCA_046080685.1 Cyanobium sp.
TCTCCTCCAGCTGCCAGGCGGGCACCTGCCGGGGAGCCTCCGCCGCCGCCCGCGGATCGATCAGCACCGGCTCCTCGGCCAGGGCCAGTCCGCTGGCGACCACCGCCAGGGGAGGCGGCACGCCCGCTTCCGGGTCGCCGAGTGCCTGATCGAGCCAGCGCCGCCCAGGGATCGCCTCGGTTACCCCCTGCGGGCTCTGGAGCAGGTTCGTCACCCCCACCCGAGCGAACCCGCCGGCCGCGATCGCGGCGGTGGGCCTCTGCAGCGACGTCGCGCGCAGACCGCCGGCTTCATCGCCGTCGAGCACGGACGCCGCCAGCACCACCCGCTGCCGCCAGGGGGCGAGGGTGGCGGCGAAGGCCCGGTCGTCAGCCGGGCCAAGGGGGCTCGGCTGCGCCTGCACCACGTTGAACACCACCTGGCGTGCGCTACTGCGCAGCAGCCGTTCGGCCAGGGCTGCCTGCAGCTCCCGCGGCCAGGGCCACGCTCCCATGCGCTGGCGCAGGGGATAGCGGCGCCGCTCCTGGGGCGTCAGGACCCGATCGAGGGTGAGGGAGTCGTCATCGATCGCGAGCACCAGCGGATCCCGCGGCACGGACCGTCGGCCTCGCAGCCGCACCAGCAGCCCCTGGAGAAGGGTGTCGCTGGCCTCGAGGGCCTGCTGCGGTCCGCTCCCCTCCAGGGGGGGCAGCAGAACCATCAGCGGCAGCAGGGCCAGCGCCGCGGCAACCGGCGCCCGCGTCCTCACGGACGGCCAGGGAGCCCGAGGGCCCGATCGATCAACGGCAGCGTTTCCATCGGGGCCGTGAAGCCGTTGAGCAGATCGCTGCTCCGCCGCCGCTCCTGCTTCTCCTCCGCCGGCAGGGGCTGGGGTTCGCCGCAGCGTCCGCGCACGCACAGGAGTTGCTGGCCCGCCGCCAGGACCCACTCGCGCCCCGCGGTGGTGCGCACCCCGACGTTGCCCTCCCAGCTGAAGATCCGCTCCTGTTCGGGCGACACATCCAGGAACACGGTGGTGCCCAGGATCGTGGCCGCGGCGCTGCGGGTGCGGATGCGCAGGGGCTGGCGCCGGGGAGTGCCGGGACGGATCCAGGCGATCAATCGTCCCCGCTCCAGCTGCAGGTCACCGCCCTGGAGGCGCAGCACCGCATCGCCGCCCAACCGGAGGCTGCGGCCATCCGCCAGCCGCACCTGCAGGCGCCCGGGGGTGCGGGTGCCCACCAGGCTCCGCTCCAGCAGGCTCTCCCCCACCCGGGCCGGCCGCTCGCCGCTGCCCGGCGGCTGAACGAAGGCCGGCCGGGAGGGGACATCCACCACCGTGGGGCGGGCGCCTTCAGCCCAGCCGACCCCCGCGCCCGCCAGCGGAAGCAACAGCAGGAAGGCCAGAGCGGAGTTGGCGGCGGGCGCTCGCATCGTTCTGCATCGCAGGCCTGGAGTTCAGTCTGCTCCTGCTCCCACCAGCGCGTCGGCTGAGGTCTCGCTCTCCCCATCGCCCGCTTGGCCTGGTCCATCCTCATCGGGATGGAAGTACTCCCAAACCTGGCGAGCCAGGGAGGGACCCATGCCGGGGGCCTCGGCGATCCGCTCCACGCTCGCCAGCTGGATGGCGTCGATCGAGCGGAAATGGGCGAGCAGATCCCGCACCCTCTTCGGGCCCAGGCCGGGGATCTCGCTGAGGCGCGAGCGTTTCATCCGCTCGCCCCGCTGCTGGCGGTGGAAGCTCAGGGCGAAGCGGTGGGCTTCGTCGCGCAGGCGGCGCAGCAGCTGCACCCCCAGCTGGTCGGGTTCGGTGTCGAGCGGCTCCTTCGCCCCCGGCAGGAACACCTCCTCCCGCTGCTTGGCCAGGGAACACACCACCAGCTCCTCGTGCAGGTTCAGCTCCCGCAGCGCCTCCATCACCGCCGACAGCTGGCCCTTGCCCCCGTCGATCATCACCACATCCGGCCAGTCGTTCAGGCCGCCGGTGTGCAGGGCGGAGCCGGCGGCGCGGCGCACCTCGCCCAGATCCACCCCGGTGGCCTTGGCCTGGGCCCAGCGCCGGAAGCGGCGGCGGATCACCTCGGCCATCGCCATGAAGTCGTCGGAATGGCCGGCCTGGATCGAGCTGCTGCGGATCCTGTACTTGCGGTAGTGCTGCTTGGCGGGCAGGCCATCGACAAACACCACCTGGGAGGCCACGGCGTCGCTGCCCTGGATGTGGCTGATGTCGTAACCCTCGATCCTCCGGGGGGGACGCACCATCTCCAGGATCTGGGCCAGATCCTCCGTGGCCAGCTGGTGCTGCTCGGCCGTGCGCTGGGCCCGTTGCAGTTCGTAGCCGGCATTGCGCTCCACCAACTCGATCAGCTCGGCCTTCTGCTGCCGGCGTGGCACCGCCAGCTTCACCTTCCGGCCCCGTCGCTCCGCCAGCCACTCACCGATCAGATCCTGCTGGGGCAGGCCGTGCTGCAGCAGCAGCTCCGGCGGGATCTCCACCGGCTCCACCTGGCTGTAGTGCTCCTCCACCACCCGCTGCAGGATGCGGCCCGGGTCTTCCGCCACCCCCTCGCCAGCCACGGCATCGGCGGTGAAGCCCAGCCGGCCCACCAGCTTGCCGGCCCGCATCTGGAACAGCTGCACCGCCGCCAGGCGCCCATCGCTGGCCAGGGCGATCACATCGCGGCTCACCGAGCTGTCGCCCAGGCTCATCTTCTGGTCGGCGGTGAGGGCATCGAGCCCCTGGAGCTGGTCGCGCACCCGGGCCGCCGCCTCGAAATCGAGACGCTCCGCATACCTCTGCATCTGCTCGCGCAGCAGATCGATCAGCTCCTCGTTCCGCCCCTGGAACACCATTGCCACTTGGCGGATGGTGCGGTGGTAATCCTCGGAGCTGATCTTCTCCTGGCACACCCCGGGACAGCGGCCGATGTCGTAGTTGAGGCAAGTGCGATCGCGGTGAAGGGGCAGGGGCCGCTGTCGCAGCGGGAACACCCGCTTCACCAGGCCCAGGGTGCGGCGCAGCAGGCCCACATCCACGTAGGGGCCGTAGAAGCGATCAAGGGGGGAGCGGAAGCGGCGGCGGCGGGTGATGAAGATGCGCGGGTAGGCCTCGCTCCAGGTGATGCAGAGATAGGGATACTTCTTGTCGTCCTTCAGCAGCACGTTGAAGTGCGGCTGATGGTTCTTGATCAGATTCGACTCCAGCGCCAGCGCCTCGGCTTCGCTGTCGGTGACGATGAACTCGATCTCGCAAACCTGGCGCACCATCAGGGCGATGCGCGGGCTGTGGCCATGGCCGGAGCCGCTCTGGAAATAGCTGCGCACCCGGTGGCGCAGCACCTTGGCCTTGCCGATGTAGAGGATGCGGTCGTCGCCGTCGCGCATCAGGTAGCAGCCCGGCTCCGCAGGCACGTCCTTCAGGTGCTGGCGCAGGCGCTCCGGCTGGAGCAGCAGGGGCCGGCCGGCGGCGCCGGCCGGATCGTCATGGGTGGGGCGTTCGATCGGCCCTGCCACCTCAGCCGCCGTACTGCCAGCCGGTGGGACCGAGTTCCAGGGCCGCGCCATCGCGGTGCAGCACGGCACTCTTCACCTCGCCCACGAACACGGTGTGGTCGCCTGCGGCCACCTGACCCACCAGCTGGCACTCCACGGCGCCGAGGGCGTCGTCGAGGATCGGCAGCCCGAGGGCACCCAGCTGGAAGGGGGCGGCGTCGAAGCGGCCGCCGAGGGCCTTCTGGGGCTTGAAGAACACGGCGGCGAGATCCTTCTGGTCGGCCGCCAGCACGTTGAGCGAGAAGCGGCCGGTGCGCTGGATGACGCCGTTGCTGGTGCTGTCGGCCCGCACCGCCATCACCACCAGGGGCGGCTCGAAGGAGCCCTGGGTGACCCAGCTGGCTGTGAAGCCGTTCACCTCCTCGCCTTCGGCCACCCCGCAGATGAACACCCCGTGGGGGATCTTGCGCAGCAGGGTCTTCTTGGCGGCGGCGTCGAGGCTGGCTTCGGCCATGGAGAACGGGCGGGTGGGGATCCTGTGAACTCTAGGAACCGGGCGGATGCCGGGCGGGAGCGTCACCCCCTACCGTCCGGGCTTGCTGCAGCGTTCCATGCGCGCGCTCTATCCCGGCAGCTTCGATCCCCTCACCTTCGGCCACCTCGACCTGATCGAACGGGCCAGCCGCCTGTTCGATGGCCTGGTGGTGGCCGTGCTGCAGAACCCCGGCAAGCAGCCGGCCTTCCCGCTGGAGCGGCGGCTGGAGCAGATCCGCGGCGCTACCGCCCACCTGCAGGGGGTGGAGGTGGCCAGCTTCGACGGACTCACGGTGGAGTTCGCCGGCGCCTGCGGCGCCGAAGTGATCCTGCGGGGTCTGCGGGCCCTCTCCGACTTCGAGTTCGAGTTGCAGATCGCTCACACCAACAAGAGCCTCGCCCCGCACCTGGAGACGCTCTTCCTCGCCACGGCGGTGCACCACAGCTTCCTCAGCAGTTCGGTGGTGAAGGAGGTGGCGCGCTTCGGTGGTGATGTGGCCCACATGGTGCCGGCGGGAGTGGCGCGCGACCTGGAGAAGCTCTTTAATCGATCATCTCCTCACGTCTGACATGTCAGAGGTCCGCATCACCGTTCTCGATCAGCTGGACCAGCTCGAGGACATCGTCCTGGACGGCAGTCGCATCCCTTTCAGCGGCGGACGCCTCGTCAACGAGCAGGACGCCATCGAGGTGATGGATGCGCTGAGGGAGTCGCTGCCCAGCCAGATCACCCATGCCGACGAGCTGATCCGCCAGCGCGACAGCTTCGTGGAGAAGGCCCGCCAGCAGGCCGAGGAGATCGTGGCCGCCGCCCGCCGCGAGCGGGAGCAGCTGATCGCCAACGCCTCGATCCGCCATGAAGCGGAGCGGCATGTGGCGGAGATGCGGGAGCAGGCCCGCCTGCAGTGCGAGCAGACGATCGCCCAGGCCCGCCAGCAGGCCGCCCAGACGGAGCAGGAACTGCAGGCCCGGATGGCCCAGCTGGAGCAGCAGTTCGCGGTGCGCCGTCAGCAGCTCGAGCAGGAGGCCCAGACCCGGCGCCAGCAGCTGGAGGGCGAGGCGGCGGAACGCAACCGGGTGCTGGTGGAGCAGCACGAGCGCGGCCGGCAGCAGGCGATGCAGGAGCTGGAGACCATCCGCCAGGAAGGTCTGCGGGTGCAGCGCGACAGCCAGGTGGAGGCCGAGCGCCTGCACAACGATGCCCTGCAGTTCCGCCAGCAGACCCAGCAGCAGTGCGATGCCCTGATCGCCCGCAGCCGGCAGGAGGCCGCCACGATCGCGGAGGGGGCCAACCGCTATGCGGAACAGGTGCTCGGAGAACTCGAGGGCCGGCTGAAGGAGCTCAGCCAGGTGGTGCTGGGTGGCCGCCGCGAACTGGTGCGGATGCAGAACCCGGAGACCGCAACGAATGGGGCCGTGGTGCCGCTGCCGGAGGCGGCCAACGGCCTGCCCCAGGCGGAACCGATGAACCGGGCCCGGCGGGCCGCAGGTCGCCTTCGCCGTGCCACCCGCGGCCTGGCCAGCTGAGCGACGCAGCGCTCAGGGAAAAGCCCCCGGAACCTTTCGGTTCCGGGGGCTTTCTGCTGGTGGGGAAAGCTCCTGCCAACCAGGAGACTTGGTTCAGTAGGGCGAGGCTCCGGCGCAGAGGGAAACGTCCTGAACCTGTCGCAGCACCCTGCCGATGGTGGCGTTGGGGGCGGATGCACCGTTGGAGATGGCGCTGAAGTAGCGGGGCCCATCCGAGGTGAGCACCAGACCGCTGATCGAGCGCACGCCGGTGAGGGTGCCGGTCTTCGCGTACACCTGACCATCGAGGCTGGTGCCCTTGAAAAGGTTGCGCAGGGTGCCGCGCTGCCCGGCGATCGCCATCGATCCCACGTAGTCGCGGCGGTAGGGATGCTGGTCCATCCGCAGCAGCAGGGCCGTGAGGAAGCGGCTGGTGAGGCGGTTGCCACGGTCGAGGCCGCTGCCGTCGTGGATGGAGACCCCTTCGAGAGGAAGGCCCTGCGTGCTGAGCCAGCTCCACTCCCGTTGGGTGGCTTCGTTCAGGTCCCAGGTGCCGGCCCCGGTGCGCAGGAGCACCTCGGCGGTGAAGTTGTGGCTCTCGGTGTTGGCCAGGCTCAGCAGCCCATGCATCGAAATCGAGGGCTCCTGGTGCAACAGCACCGAATCGGGCGGCAACGGCGTTCTCGACGACACCAGTCGCAGCTGGGCGTTGCCGCCCTGCTGGCTGATGGCCCGTTGCATCAGGGTCTGAAGGCGCGAGGGAGGATTGCTCACCGCGTCCTCGATCGCGTTGCTGGTGACGGCCAGGCGGGTGATCGGAGCGCCGTAGGAATAGGCGCGGTCGGCATAGTTCCAGCCCTGGGGCCACCAGGCCTGGGCCGGTTCCTCCGCCAGTTCCATCTGCACTGCGGTGCCGATCGCACCGCTGCTGCCGCCCGAATTCAGCGCCAGCCGGGCGAAGCGCTGCAGATGGGGCAGGGCCAGATCGGGATCGCCCTGACCGGTGAGACGGAGGGTGCCATCCGGCAGGCGCCATAGCTGGGTGGCCAGGCGATGGTCGGGGCCGAGACGGTCGAGGGCGAAGGCACTGCTCACCAGCTTCTGGTTCGAGGCCGGCACCCTTGGGCGGGTGCCGTTCACATCGGCAAGAAGCCGGCCGCTGGGGTCGGCCACCGAGATGCTCCAGGCGTAGCTCTCGCTGCCCACCAGAGTGGCCACCCGCTGCTGCAAGACGGGGCAGCTGACCTGGCTCTGCAGTCGGGGCAGACCGTTCGGTGCGGGCAGTTCCGGCAAAGCCGCCAGCGGCACGGGCCGCAGACCGCGACTGGGGGGCAGGGCCGGAGCACCCAGAACAGGGGTCGGGGAGGCCAGCGCCGTCACCGGGGCCAGCAACGGCAGGATGAAGGTGCCGCCGAGTAGCAACGTGGCCAGCCGGGCGGGGGACGAGACGCGCATGGTCAGATGGCTCCGAGCTTGAGGTCGGTGACGCTGCCGCCGAAGCGGTAGGTGGAACCTTCGAGTTCCACCGGGGCGCCGATCTTGATCGCCTGATTGCCGAACACCAGGCCGTCCTTGGTCTTGCGGCCCTGCCCCTCGAGGATGAAGCGGGCGTCGAAGCTGCCGAAGGCCTTCTGGTTGGGATCGGGAGCGCTCACCAGCCTGCCGTCGGGGGTGAGGGTGGAGATGCGGCGATCGAGGGGGATGATCCGCCGGATCGCCACCGAGCCGTGGGGCTGGTTGCGGATCACGATCTGCACCTTGCCGTCGGCTTCCGCCGTGCGCAGCAGACCGGCGGCATCAGCCGACGGCACACCGCGCACGTCGACCGTGACGGTGACGGGCTTCATGGCACCGGTGGCCTGGGCCACGGCACCGCTGAGCTTCGGCGACCAGATCACCCCACCGACCGCCAGCACCACGGCGGCGGCAGCGCCGAGATCCACCAGGCTCCAGGAACGAGAGTGAGAAGAAGGGTTCGCCATCGGACAACCAAGGTCCGCGAAGTGTACGCAGGACAACCCGGCCGCACCAGGCCCGTTCGCTACTTCTGCAGTCCCTCGATCAGATCGCCCAGGGCGCGCAGGTTGGCCCCAAGACCGGGCTCCGCGCCCCCAGCCAGAGCCCGGTCCTGCTCCTCGGCGTCGGGCCGGCGCTCGAAGGTCGCCACCGGGCGGAACCCGTCCGGATCGAGCCGGTAGAGCTCCCATTCGCCTGGATGGGCGCGGCGCAGGGCGCTGCACGCCTGGGGCACCAGGGCATAGGCGCTCTGCCACAGGGAGAGGAAGCCGCGGCGCCGCTGCCGGGCCACGCTGCCGATCCCCACGGCCGCATCCTCGAGGGAGGGATTGAGCAGAACCACCGGCCCCTGGTGCTGCTGGCAGAGGAGTTCCACCTCCTCGTACTCGGTCTGGGCTGGGGCCACCAGGATCAGCAGATCGGCCGGGGCGGCCTCCTCGCCCTTGGCCTGACGGCGGCGTTCGTCGCCGTAGCTGCCGAGGACCTCCGCCAGCTGGGGGGCATCCCGCCGGGCCAGGGCCGCAGCCCCCGCGTCGGGGAACAGCAGCCGCAGGCCCGCATGCTCCGCCCGCAGGTCCTCGGCAAGCCGCAGGGCGACCGGCAAGATCCTCAGCCCCTCGAACCGCAGTTCAGCGGTCCAGCGGCCGTTGGGATCCGCCGCCAGGGCCGAGCGCAGCGCCTGCCGCAGTTGCTGTTCAGCGGCGTGCAGGTCGGCGGGAAGCATGGGCGGCGGGCAACCGAAGCGGACCTTACCCCTGCTCCTCCACCTCCTGGCGGGCCTCAACCAGGTCGGCCGCGAAGGGCTCCAGATCGGCGGGGGTGTGCCAGGAGCCGAGGCTGATCCGCAGGCCGGAGCCGGCGGCCGCCGGATCGAAGCCCATCGCCTCCAGCATCGGGCTGGTGCCGGCGGTGGAGCCGCTGCGGCAGGCCGAGCCGCTGCTCACCGCCCAGCCCCGGCGGGCCAGGGCCCGCACCAGATCGCGACCGGGCAGGGGACGCCCCTGGGAGTCGGTCATCGTCAGGGCGATGTGGTGGGGAAGACGGCCCGGCGACTCCGCCGGAGCAGGCCCGAGCAAGGTGGTGCGCTCCAGGGCCAGCAGCCGTTCCAGCAGGTCGTTGCGCACGGCGGCGATGGGATCCTCGCCATCGGCGCAGCGGGCTGTGGCCTCCTCCAGCGCCGTGGCGAAGCCCACGGCCAAGGTCACCGGCTCGGTGCCGCCCCGCAGGCCCCCCTCCTGGCTGCCGGCGATGGGCGGTTGGAGCGACAGGCCCGATCGCACCAGCAGGGCGCCGATGCCGCGGGGCCCCTCGAGCTTGTGGGCGGTGCAGCTCAGCAGATCCAC
>JBJTUJ010000326.1:0-3997 GCA_046080685.1 Cyanobium sp.
CAGGAAGCCCGCCAGGGTGTGATGCCCCTCCGCCTCCGGCAGCCGCAGACCCAGGCGCCGGTTGAGCTCGAAGATCTCCAGGTCGCCCGCGGCCGACCAGCCGCCGTCGACCAGCGGCAGGAGTTCGCCGGCGGCCTCGAGCGGATCCTCCTCCTCGCCCACGATCTCGTTGGTGAGGTCGGCCACGGTCACGAGCCCCTCGGTGCCGCCGTGCTCATCGACCACGACCAGCAGGGGCTGGCCGCTGCGGATCAGGGGCAGAAGATCGGCCAGGGAGGTGCTCTCCTGCACCCGGGCCACCGGCACCACATAAGGCGACAGGGGGGTATCCGGCGCCAATTGGCCGCGGGAGATCGGCTCGGCCAGACGGCGCAGGTCGAGCATGCCCCGCACGTCGTCGAGGGAGGCGCCGATCACCGGGAAACGGGCGTGCTGGCTGGCATGCACCTCCTCCATCATCCGGCCGAAGGTCACCTCGATCGGCAGGGTCACCATGCCGGAGCGGGGCACCATCACCTCGCGCACCAGGGTGTCCCGCAGGGAGAACACCCCCTCGAGAATGCTGCGCTCATCAGGCATCAGGCCGGTGACGCCGCCACTCTCGATCAGGGTCTCGAGCTCACCGGCGGAGAGCACCGGCACCAGTTCATCCCAGTTTCGGGGCAGGCCCAGCAGCCGCAGCACCACACCGGTGAAGCTCTCGATCACCAGCAGCAGCGGCGCCAGGGTGCGGGTGAGGGATTCCAGCAGCGGAGCCAGCTGCAGGGCGGAGGCCTCGGGTCGGTGCAGCACCCAGGCCTTGGGCAGCAGACCGCCGATCAGGGTGGCCAGCAGCACGAGCACCAGGAACACCAGGCCATCGACGAGCGCCATCGGCAGCCATTCCTCCTCGCCCCCGGTGACGCTGGTCAGCAGCTGATGGGACAGGCCCCGGCCGATCCAGCCGATCGCCAGCAGGGCCAGCACCGCGCCGAGCTGGGTGGCCACCAGCACCCGGCGCAGCCGCTGCTGAAGCCGTCCCACGGAGCGGGCGCCGGGCTCGTCGTTCTCCTGCAGTTCCTGCACGCGGCTGGGACGCAGGCGGATCAGGGCGAATTCGCCGGCCGCGAAGAAGGCCATCAGGGCCAGCAGGGTGGCCAGGGCGAGAAACCGCATCCGTCCGTGCGCGTGGCCCCAGGATAGGGAGGCATCCCCTTCGAAGATCCGGATGGGGCGTTCGGGGGCTGCATCGGCTACTGCTTCGACGTCACGGATCGGCGCCGCAACGTGGAGACCCACCGGCTGATGGCCGAACGCTGGGACTTCGCCATGCACTCCGGCGACATCGGCATCGACGAGACCGTGGGATCGTGCCGGTCATGGCCCAGGCAGCCTGAGATCAGGGCACAACCGTCAGGGTGGATGGGGGTCGCGGGGATCGAACCCGCCTTAGGCGGATTATGAGTCCGCTGCATTCACCAGATTGCTAGACCCCCCACGGGCCGCGGACTCACCAGAGACCGCGGGAAGACGGAGGATAGGGACTCTGGGCGCCACCGTTCGAAGGGGGTGCGGAGCCGCCGAGGCTGCTGCCGAACACCTCGGGGAGATCACCGGTGCGCAACGGCAGGATCGGGCTCTGATCCTGGAGCAGCACGTTCGCTGTGTTCTCGATGGCGCTGCCGTCCCAGACGATCGTCTGATCGGGGAAGCCCAGCCCCATCACCCGCGTGCCGTCGCCGCCGCCCAGGGCGATGCCGAAGAAGTCGGTGATCTGGTGGGTGAGATCGACGCCACGGGCGTAGGGCGAGGTCCAGGCGTAGAACTGACGGGTGAGCTGTTCGGGCACGGTGGTGACCACGCCACAGCGGGTGACCTCAACTGGCGCGGGCGGCGGGCCGCCCGCGGCCATCGGCGGTGCCTCCAGGGTGGTGGTGCAGAGCACGGGCCCCGCCAGCAGGGGCTGGGGGCCGGCCAACGCGGCAAGGGAGGCGAGGGCGATGACGGTGACAGCGGGACCCCAGAGCCGGCCCAGGGCGAACGCAGGTAGAAGACGGGGCATCACAGCAGCAACGACCGACGGAACCAGATGGGACGCAAACTAGCCACCTCAGGCCCCTGCCACCACGTTGCGCCGCCGTCCGATGGTTCTCCCGCCCGCCGATCCCGCCAGCCGGCGCTCCACCCTGCTGGAGCTGCTGGCCGAACGGGCCTACCGCCACGGCAGCTTCACCCTCGCCTCGGGGCGCACCAGCCACCACTACGTGAACTGCAAACCGGTGAGCCTCAGCGGCCTGGGGCTGGCCCTGCTCGGCAGCCAGCTGCTCGCGCTCGTGGAAGCCGATGCCGTGGCCGTGGCCGGGCTGACCCTGGGGGCCGATCCGCTGGTGAGCGCGGTGGCGTTGCAGGCCGCCCTGGAGGGCCGTGGGCTGGACGCCCTGATCGTGCGCAAGGAGGCCAAGGGCCATGGCACCGGGGCCTGGCTGGAGGGACCCCTGCCGCCGGCCGGCAGCCGGATCACAGTGCTGGAGGACGTGGTGACCAGTGGCGGCTCGGCCCTCAGGGCCGTGACCCAGCTGCGCGAAGCCGGCTACGTGGTGGAGCGGGTGGTGGCGATCGTCGACCGCCAGGAAGGCGGGCGGGAGGCGATGGCGGCCGCCAACCTCGATCTGCGCAGCCTGTTCCTGCTGGAGGAGGTGGCGGGGCGCTCCGCCGCCCTGGAGGGGCGCTGATGACCACCTCCTCACCTGCCGCAGCAGCGCCGTGGGGCTGGCGACCCGCCGTGCCCTCCCTGCTGGAGCGTCCGGCCGCCGTGCTGCGGCTGCAGGGCCCCGACACCCTGCGGGTGCTCCACGGCCAGACCAGCCAGGCCCTGGCCCTGGCCAGGCCGGGTGAGCGGCTGGCCACCTGCTGCATCGGCCCCACGGCGCGACTGCGGGCCCTGGCCCAGGTGCTGGTCGACGACCAGGGGGCCTGGCTGCTGGTGGAGGCCGGCGACGCCGCTGCGGTGCATACGGCCCTCGATCGTGTGCTGTTTCCCGCCGATGCCGTGCGCCTGGCGCCCCCGGAGGCGGTGCGGAGCCTGGAGGTTCTGGGCCCCGGCACCGGCGGGAACGCTCCGGGAGATCCGGGCTCCTGGGACCATCTGGATGGCGGCAGCGGCTGGCGGCTCGACGACGGCCGGCTGCTGCTGCGGCAGGCCGCCGGGGTGCCGGGCGAGCTGGCGAACCTGCCCGTGCTCAGTGCCGGCGAGGTGGAGCGCTGGCGGATCCAGCTGGGCATCCCGGCGGTGCCGGGCGAGATCAATGCGGAGGTGAACCCCTTCGAGCTGGGGCTGGCCAACCGGGTGCGGCTCGACAAGGGCTGCTACGTGGGCCAGGAAACCCTCGCCAAGCTCGCCACCTACGACGGCGTGAAGCAGCAGCTGCGCCGCTGGTGTCTGGCCGATCCCGACGGCAGCCGGAGCGCACCGGAGCCCGGCACGGTGCTGCGCGCTGCCGGCGGCGAGCGAGCGGGCAGCGTGAGCTCGATCCTGCGGCTGGAGAGCGCCACCGCTGACTGGGACGGTTGGATCGGCCTGGCCCTGGTGCGCCGTGGGGCACTGGGGGCCCCTCGGCTTCAGGCCGGCGAGGACGGGCCCGAAACCAGCCTCTCCCTCCCCGAGCGCTTCGCCGCCCCCCCGGTGGGCGCCGGCGGCCAGGGGAGCGCTCAGGGCCGGTCCTGATCCAGGAGCCAGCGGGCCACCGCCCAGGTGGCCAGGCAGTCGTCGTGGTTGTAGCGGAAGATCCTGCGGAGCTGCTCGGCGCCGGCACGCCGACCCGGACGGCGCGGGCCGGCCTCGCTGTCATGGCACCAGCGGCGCCACTGCCGCCACCAAAGCAGACAGCGGGCCCCGTCGACGCCGCGCTGCCGCCAGCGGAAGCCCAGCCAGCCGGCCACGGCCTTGAGCCCGTAGCTGTTCACCGGCAGCAGCCACTGGCGCCGCAGCCGCACATGCACGTCGATCAGCCGGGCCTTG
>JBJTUJ010000327.1:0-3439 GCA_046080685.1 Cyanobium sp.
CAACGCGCTGCCATCAACAAGTTGAGCCATTGGCATCACTTGTGGCAGCAATGTTGGGATAACAGGAGCCGTATGACGCGAGAGTGTCACGTACGGATCTGTGGGAGCCTCGGGGGGAAGTTCCCCGGGGCCACCCGGCGGAGACCACCAGCCGGATCCCAGTAAGGCCGCGCTGTTTGAGGCCTCTGAGGAACTCTCGCCAGAAGGGCTCGCTTTCGCTGTCACCCACCTGCAGGCCCAGCAGCTCCCGGCGGCCATCGGCGTTGACGCCCATGGCCACGACAACCGCGCGGGAGCAGACCTGGAGCGTCTTGCCTAGCCGCCCGTGGAGGTACGTCGCGTCGCGGTAGAGGTACGGGTAGCGGCTGCCGTCCAGCGGCCGCTCCAGGAAGGCCTGGATCTGGCTGTCGAGCCCCTGGCAGATGCGGCTCACCTCCGAGCGGGAGATGCCGCTCTGCGAGCCGATCGCGGCCACCAGGGCGTCCACCTAGTGCCTCCGGCACGCTGGCCTGCGGCCAGGTAGGCGGGTGGAGATGCCTTTGACCCAGGCTTCCATGATCACCGCGTAGAGCGCCTGATCGATCCGTCGCCTGGGCTCGAGGATCGCCGGGAAGAAGCTACCGGCGCGGAGTTTGGGGATCGACAGCGGGATGTCGCCCACCTGGGTGGTGAGCAGGCGCGGACGGCTGCCGTTGCGGTAGCCCAGCCGCTCGTCGGTGCGCTCGTGGCGCTCGGCGCCGAGCACGGCAGCAACCTCCAGCTCGATCAGCTGCTGGAGGCCGTGGCGCACCAGCTCCTGGATCAGCTCGCCGGCACTGCTGCCATCCAGTAGCGGCGCCAAAGCTGAGGCGCCAGAATCCGTCTTGGGCATGGTTCGCTGGTTGAGGTGGTTCTCAAACCAGGGTCACGGGCTTGCCCACCCGGGGTCCCCACGAATCCAGCGCCTTGGGCGCTGAATTCGCGGGGTGCCCCGCCCCTTGCAACGCCAACTGCTGAGCTGGGTGCCTGAGCTGCGGGCTCAACCCCGGCTACGCCGGGGTTGAGGTCCCCAGGGATTTACACCGCTCCCCGGGACGCGAGCACACCGGCAGCCGAAAGGCCAGCAGCAGATCCTCCAGACTGGAGAGGTAGCTCTCGGCGCGCTTGCGCGGGACCTCCGCTTCATGGGCCATTGAAGCCAGATTCAGCTGACTGGCCTGCGAAAAGCTGATCAGTTCCAGAAAACGGCTGAAGTCGCCGATCTGGCGCACCAGCGCTTCGCCCTGCACCTCGTCCTGCCGATAGAGCGAGGCGTAGGCGGCCGAGTTGGCCTGTGGTTCGGCGGCCTGCCAGATCAACGGCATCAGGCCGACACCAGGCGCCCGCCGAGCAGGTTGGCGGCGCCATGGCGCCGCCTGCGAGCACTGGAACCTGTGAGCGCGAAGCGAATGCCCGGCCGCTCCTCCAGCAGGGAATGCACCACATCTAGCAGCTGGGGGGCCTTCTGGATGTCATCGATCACCACGGTGTCGGCGGCCGGAGCCGCGGCGAGGCGCTCCCGCAACCGTTCAGGCCTTGCCTGATAGGCCCGCAAGGCCTCAGGCGCGAGCAGATCGATGCGAAGAGCATCGGCAAACATCTGGCCCAACCAGGTGCTCTTGCCGGTGGCAGCACGGCCATGTGTCCAGGAGTGCGGCGAGGCCAGGTCCATCACCCCAGTACGCCAACGCCCTAGGGCCCGCATGCGGGCCCCCGCAGGCCGCGTGGCATTGCAGCAGGTTCTCCACCGTCCGTCGCCGCTCCGGGCTGGTGCGCCTGAGACCCCTACGCTGAGTCGGTGAAAGACCAGCTTTCCCCCCTGGAGAGGCTTCGCCGGAGCCAGCATCAACGTTGGCTGGCGGATCGGCGTGAGGCCCTGGCCCAGGTCATGGCAGGCGGGTTGCTGCCTGGGGCGGGTGGTTGTGTCGTGTACCTGTTCGGCTCCCGTGCCCGCGGCAACTGGGATGGTTATTCCGACACCGATCTGCTGGTGGTGGCGCCCACCCGCCAGCAGGCTGACGTCCTGGCGGATCGCCTGCTCGACGCAGGCCTTTGCGATGATGTGATTGCTCTATCCGCAGCCGACTGGCAGGCCGCCGCCGACTCCCCTTCTCCCTACTGGCGCTCGATCTGGGCCCAGGCGATTCCCTTGTATGAATGCCCGTCCACAAGCCTGGCTCCTGCAGGCTGAGAACGATCTGCAGATGGCCTCGCTGGCCCTCGATCACGGGTTTTTCTCGCAGGCCTGCTATCACGCCTCTCAGGCTGCGGAGAAGGCCCTCAAGAGCCTGATCATCGAGTTGGGTGCAGAGCCTCCACACACGCACGTTCTCGGTCAACTGCTCCAGCAGTTGGCAACGCTCGGAACGGACACCGCCCCCTTTGATGCCTTGCCGTTACGCCAGCTCACCAGGATGAGCGCGAGCAGCCGCTATCCGATCGATGCCACCCCACCCTCCGATCTCTTCGATCGCGCCGATGCCCAGCAGGCCATCGCGATCGCCCAAGCGGTGATGGCGGCTGCCGCTGCACTGGATCGGCCGGGGGGCTGAGCCCTCTCGCGGCAGGAGGAGATCAGGGCGAAGCCATGGTTGGCAGACCTGGTTAGTCTGGTCAATCTTGCTCCTGGGCGATGCGGCAGGCCAACCTTTACGAGGCCAAGGCACGACTCTCCGAGCTCGTGCAGGCGGCTCTCGATGGCGAGGAGGTGTGGATTGCCAGGGCCGGCAAGCCCCTGGTTCGTCTCGTGCCCGGCCGGCCCCAGCCCACCCTGAAGGGTCGGGGAAGCCTTGCCCTGGCCAGCACGGATCTCGATCCTGCCTTCACTCCCGAGGCCGACCATGCGGTCGCCGCCCTGCTCGGCGGCGACCTTCAGCCCTGACATGGGCAAGACGCGCGCCTATCTGCTCGACACCCCATGTGTTGCTCTGGTGGCTGAACGGCGATGAACGCCTCAGCCCTGAGCGGGAACGGATCCTCAGCGCCCATCGCTGTCTTGTCAGCTCCGCCTCCATCTGGGACGTGGCTATCAAACATCGGCTTGGCGAGCTGCCGCTCCCGCCCGACGTGCTGATCCACCTCGCACGCGACGCCGGCTTCGAGAGCCTGTCGATCACCAGTGAGCACGCTGCACAAACATCCGCGCTGCCGCCGCATCACCAGGATCCCTTTGATCGGCTGCTGCTGGCCAAGGCCCGCCTTGAACAGCTCCGCCTGATCACGGCTGACGCCCACCTGCTGAGATACGGGGACGCGGTGGAGCCGCTCTAACGGCGACGCCCATAGCATGAGGGCACGAACCTGGCCTTGGCATGAAATCCCGCAAGCTCGTCGTCAAGCAGATCGGTGCCAGTGGCCAGCTCTCCCTTGGCAAGGAGTTCGCCGGCCGTACGGTGCTGATCGATCAAACGGAGCCAGGGGT
>JBJTUJ010000328.1:0-2717 GCA_046080685.1 Cyanobium sp.
TCCCTCCCGATGGACAGCCCCGGCTTCAACCTCGGCACCGTGCTCCTTGCCGGCAGCGGCCTGTTCTGCCTGGCCACCCTGTTCTTCGGCACCCGCGGTGGCTACTACGACACCGACGATTACGACGGCAACGGCACCGCCCACTGATCCGATGACCTCCCCCGGCCCTGTCGCAGAAGCGGCCGCCATCCGCCTGCAGTTGCGCACCTGGCCCGAGGTGGAGGCCTACCTCGGCCGCTGCCGGGGCGTGATCGTCCCCCTCGGCTCCACCGAACAGCACGGCCCCACGGGCGCCATCGGCACCGATGCCCTCACCGCCGAGGCGGTGGCCCTTGAGGTGGGTCGCCGCACCGGTGTGCTGGTGACTCCCGCCCAGAGCTTCGGCATGGCCGAGCATCACCTGGGTTTCCCCGGCACGGTGAGCCTGCAGCCCTCCACGCTGCTGGCGGTGCTCCACGACGTGGTGCTGTCGCTGGCCCACCACGGCTTCGAGCGGATCTTCCTGATCAACGGTCACGGTGGCAACATCGCCACAGCCCGGGCCGCCTTCGCCGAGGCCTACGCCACGGCCGCATGCCGGGGCCTGCCGGTGGCGGGGCGGCTGCGCTGCCGTCTGGCGAACTGGTTCACCGCCGGGCCTGTGATGCGCGAGGCCCGGGAGCTCTACGGCGACAGGGAGGGCCATCACGCCACCCCCAGCGAGATCGCCCTCACCCTGCACCTGGAACCCTCGCTCCAGGCCCATCAGCGTCCCCTGCCGGAAGCGGCGCCCGCAGGCCCGATCCACGGCCCGGACGACTTCCGCCGCCGCCACCCCGACGGGCGCATGGGATCGGATCCCTATCTGGCCCAGGCCGAGCATGGCGCCCGCTTCCTGGACGTGGCCGCCACGGCCCTGGCCGCCGATCTGGAGGCCTTCCTGGCCGAGGACTGAGGCCCGGGGCCGCGGGCCCTGGCGTCTAGGGTTGACGCTCCGGACAGCCCGTGGATGAGCAGGATCTCAGCCGAAGACGTGCGCAAAGTGGCCCAGTTGGCACGCCTCGATCTGCCCGAGGAGCGCATCGCCACCTATACCGGCCAGCTTGAGCGCATCCTCGACTACGTGGCCCATCTCGAGGCGGTCGATACCGAAGGCGTACCCCCCACCACCCGGGCCGTGGAGGTGGTGAACGTCACCCGCGAGGACGAGGTGACGGCCACGCCCGTTCGGGAGAACCTGCTCGATCTGGCGCCCCAGCGGGAGGGGGATTTTTTCCGGGTTCCGCGGATCCTGGCGGACTGATCAGCGGATCCACTCAGCCTGATCAGCGGACCGGCGACACGGCTGTGCGATGCAGCAGCTCGAGCACCCGGCGGCGGGTGTAGCGGGTGGGCATCAGCGCCGCGAGCGGACGCAGGCGGCTGCGGCGACGTTTGTGGCTGCGCACCCCGAGGAAGATGTCGTAGAGGAAGTTGAGAAAGTCCTTACGGGTTTCAAACATCCCGAGACGCTGGGGCGAACCCTTGGCATCAAGGATGTGGCGGGTGGCCTGATAGGCGGGCTGGTATTGGAACCAGGGAATCGAAGGCCAGAGATGGTGAACCAGGTGATAGTTCTGGCCCATGATCAGCCAGTTCATCACCCGACTGGGATACACCCTGGCGTTGTGCCAGCGGTTGCGGGACTGGAAGGGGCGATGGGGGAGATAGTCGAAGAAGAGCCCGAGGGTGACGCCCACCATCAGAGCCGGGGCGAACCAGCAGTTGAACAGAAAGGGGAGGAAATCGAAGCGGATGGCCGCCAGCACGATCGCGAGAAAAATGCCGCGGGCGATGCCCCACTCCAGCAGTTCCCAACGGCGCCAGAGCCGATGACGGAAGAAGAAGATCTCGTGATAGAAGAAGCGCGGCGCGATCAGCCACAGCGGGCCGAAGGTGCTCACGATGTGATCGGGGTCGTGCTTCGGATCATTCACATGGGCGTGATGCTGCAGGTGCACCCGCGTGAACACCGGGAAGCTGAAGCCCAGCAGCAGGGCGGCGCCATGGCCCATCACCGCATTGCAGAAGCGGTTGGGATGGGCGGCGTTGTGACAGGCGTCGTGGATCACCGTTCCCTCCAGGTGGAGGGCGAGAAAGCCGAGGGCCAGCAGGGCGGGGAGGGGCCAGCCGCCCGCGAACCAGCCCCAGATCGTGAGGCCCGCCAGCAGGTAACCGGCCAGGAAGAGACCCACCGTTGGGTTCCAGGCCGCCGGGGGATCGAGGTAGGCCCGGGGCACGCTTTGCACGGCGGTGGCGCGCTGCACGGGCAGGGCGCCTATGGCGGCGGAAGTGGCTCGTCTCGCTCGGGGCAGCGCTGGGGTCATCAGCTGGGGGAAGGCTGCCTGCGGTCTTGAGTGCCAGGTTACGGACCCAGGAAGCTCATCGCTGGACCCGCAGGGGATCGGCGCGGGTGGGTCGCCACAATCAGGGATGCCCACCGGGGGACTTGAACCCCCACGACCTGAGTCACTGGAACCTAAATCCAGCGCGTCTACCGATTCCGCCAGGTGGGCGCGGGCGAACTCTAGGCAGCCGATCAAGCAGCATGCCCACGAAGCCCAGAATGGGCCCAACCACCTGTCGACCATGCTCGCCACCCTGGGGGGACTGCTGGCCCTGCTGCTGGGGCTGGCGATCCTGCTGCTCCCCCTGCTCACCCCCGAACTGAGCCGGCCCCGGGATTCGGCCTGGGGCGC
>JBJTUJ010000329.1:0-2864 GCA_046080685.1 Cyanobium sp.
CCGGAGATGCTGATCGTGCCGGAGGGCAACTTCACGGTGCAGGAACTGGCCGACCGGCTGGGCGTGGAAAGCTCCGAGATCATCAAGAGCCTGTTCTTCAAAGGCATCAGCGCCACCGTCACGCAAACCCTCGACCTGCCCACGATCGAGACCGTGGCCGACGAGTTCGGCGTGCCGGTGCTGGAGGACGACGTGCAGTCCGCCGCGGCCAAGACCGTGGAGATGATCGAGGAGAGCGACCTCGCCCACCTGATCCGCCGTCCACCCGTCGTCACCGTGATGGGCCACGTCGACCACGGCAAGACGAGCCTGCTCGACGCCATCCGCAAGACGCGGGTGGCGGCGGGCGAGGCCGGCGGCATCACCCAACACATCGGCGCTTATCAGGTGGAGGTGCCCCACGGGGGCGCCACGGCGAAAATCACCTTCCTCGACACCCCCGGCCACGAGGCGTTCACCGCCATGCGTGCCCGCGGCACCAAGGTCACCGACGTGGCCGTGCTGGTGGTGGCCGCCGACGACGGCGTCCGGCCCCAGACCCTCGAGGCCATCAGCCACGCCCGCGCCGCCGAGGTGCCGATCGTGGTGGCGATCAACAAGATCGACAAGGAGGGTGCCCAGCCCGACCGGGTGAAGCAGGAGCTCTCCGGCCTCGACCTGGTGGCCGAGGACTGGGGCGGCAACACGGTGATGGTGCCGGTGAGCGCCATCAAGAGCGAGAACATCGACCAGCTGCTGGAGATGATCCTGCTGGTCTCCGATGTGGAGGATCTGCAGGCCAACCCCGACCGGATGGCCAAGGGCACGGTGATCGAGGCCCACCTCGACAAGGCCAAGGGCCCCGTGGCCACGCTGCTGATCCAGAACGGCACCCTCAAGGCCGGCGACGTGGTGGCGGCGGGCCCGATCCTGGGCAAGGTGCGCGCCATGGTCGATGACACCGGCAAACGGGTGAAGGAGGCTGGTCCCTCCTGCGCTGTGGAGGCCCTCGGCTTCAGCGAGGTGCCCACCGCGGGCGACGAGTTCGAGGTGTACACCGACGAGAAATCGGCACGGGCCGTGGTGGGCGACCGCGCCAACGAAGCCCGGGCCACCCGTCTGGCCCAGCAGATGGCCTCCCGCCGGGTCTCCCTGGCGTCGATGTCCGGCCAGGCCAGCGAGGGCGAACTCAAGGAGCTCAACCTCATCCTCAAGGCCGACGTGCAGGGCAGCGTGGAGGCGATCCTCGGATCCCTCGAGCAGCTGCCCCAGGAGGAGGTGCAGGTGCGGGTGCTGCTCTCAGCGCCGGGCGAGATCACCGAAACCGATGTGGATCTGGCCGCCGCCTCCGGCGCGGTGATCGTGGGCTTCAACACCTCGATGGCCCCGGGTGCCAAGCGGGCGGCCGACGCCACCGGCGTCGACGTGCGCGAGTACGACGTGATCTACAAGCTGCTCGAGGAGATCCAGCTGGCCATGGAGGGTCTGCTGGAACCCGAGCTGGTGGAGGAAGCCCTCGGCGAAGCCGAGGTGCGGGCGGTGTTCACCATCGGCAAGAGCGCCGTGGCGGGCTGCTACGTCACCAGCGGCAAGCTGCAGCGCAACTGCAAGGTGCGGGTCCACCGCGGCAAGGAGAAGGTGTACGAGGGCGACCTCGACTCCCTCCGCCGCGGCAAGGACGACGTCAAGGAGGTGGCCACCGGCTTCGAGTGCGGCATCGGCTGCGATCGCTTCACCGCCTGGCAGGACGGTGATCGCGTCGAGGCCTTCAAGTTCGTCACCCAGCGCCGCACCCTCAGCACCTGACCCCCGCCCCCTCCGCCCCCGTGAACCCCCGCAGCGAGCCCCTGCTCTGGCTGCAGCTGATCGGCCTGGGGGCGCTCCCCCTGCAGGCGCTGTTGCTGCTCCTGCTTCTGGCGGGCAGCGATCCGGGGCGGCTGCCGGGGCTCGAGCGCCTGTTCACCTGGGCGATCGGAGCCCTGCTTCCCGGCCTGCTGCTGCTCCGGCGACCGGCGGATCCGTTCTCCCTGCTGCTGGTGGGCACGCCCCTGCGCGCCCGCCGCGAGCTGCAGCGCCGGCTGGCAACCCTCCAGGGGACCCTGCCCCCGAAGGTGGCTCTGGTGGCCGGCATCGCGGGCGCCCTGGCCCTGCTGGTGTGGTGCGACGAGCACGCGGCCCTGGCCGCCGCCCTCTCCCCCCTCTCCGGCAGTCCCCGCCTGGTGGCCCTGCTGCTGAGCGTCCCGCTGCTCGCCGTCATGGTGTGGCAGTGGCAGCAGGCCATCCAGGCCCTGTGGCTGCTCAGCCGCCCGGCTGCGGCCTTGGCCGCAGCCACCCCCATGCCCACGGCCGACATCGGCGACCAGCGGCTCTGCCTCGGCCTGCCGCTGCTGCTGCCCGATCCCTTGCAGCTGCCCGAACCGCCGGTGGCGGCCCCGCCGCCGCCATCCCCACCAACACCTGCCGCACCCGCCGCCCCGATCGCAACCCCCTCTGAGGCCGAAGCCGCACCGGAGCCTGCGCCGGACGCGGAACCAGCCACAGGACCGACAGCCACGACGGAGGGCGAAGCGGAGCCGGAGGCGATTCCCGAGGCTGCAGGGGAAGTGGAAGTGGAAGTGGAAGTGGAAACGGCCGTTGATGATGCCGCTGAATCGATCACCGCCACCGAGGCTGAGGTTGTCGGGGAAGCGGAGATTGCCGAGTCTGGAGCTGAGGTTGGGGAGGTGGCAATCGTTGAGGTTGTCGCCGAGGTTGAACCCGACCCGGAACCACCTGCCTGAACCGCCGCATCAGGCCGGGGGGCGGTTGCGATCGACCACCAGCAGAGCTCCGAACAGGGTGAGAGCCCCCAGCTGAATCCCCAGATCGGCCAGGGCCACCTCGCC
>JBJTUJ010000330.1:0-2594 GCA_046080685.1 Cyanobium sp.
CCTCGAAGACCGACCAGAAGCCCGGGTCGAGCTCGAAGCCCAGCACCGCGGCCATCTGGCCAAGCCCCTGGCGGCAGTCCACGCCTGAAGACCGGGACCAGGCATCGAGCTGGAACAGGCGATGGCTGATCCACAGCTCCAGGCTCTCTGGGGCGAAGCGGATCCCTTCAGTCCGCTGGAAGCCGTGGGGCAGCAGCATCGCCACATGGCGAGTCAGCTGGCCGCTGGAACGCTCCAGCAGCAGGGGCAGCCAGGGGTGAAGCGCATCGGCCCGGAGGCTCCAGAGGCGCAGCTCAGGGATCTCCGAGAGCTCGCGGGGGTCATCCGCCTCCCGCGGCCACTGCAGCTCGATCTCCAGAGTCCCCGCCCTCTCCAGCAGGGCGACGGGCGGGAGGGCCGCCAACGGCTCCAGGGCCGAGACATCCAGCGTCCGCAGGGCATCGGCACCGATCCGCAGGGGAGACGGGGAAGGGGCAGGAGCCATCAAGAGCTGTGACAACGGCGGGGGCATCGGCTGGACCGTAGCGGGAGCCCAGCGAAGAATGGGTCGTTGCCTTTCGTCATCGATCCGAATGAACCCGATCACCCAGGCCGAGGTCCTGATCGCTCTGGTGGTGGCCGCCCATGCGGGCGTCCTGGCCGTGCGTCTCTGCTTCAGTCTGTACAAGGCCTGACACCCTTGGCAGCAGCGGGCGGGACTGCTACAAGCGGTGGGCTAGCCGCTGCTCACCGGTGCCTCCCACCCCCCGCCCCGCACGTCGAAGCTCCAGCACCCGTCAGCAGCAGCGCCCGGCGTCGTCCTCCCCCCGCAGCCTGAGTGCCGCCGACGCCGGTCCCAGAAGCGCCCGTGCAAGCACTCCTGGAAGCTCACGTGGAAGCAGCAGCTCCGCTTCCGGCGTTCTCTCCTTTCTTCCCTTCGGTCGCCGTTCGGTTCCGGCAGCAGGAGCATCACCAGGGACAACGGTCTCCGCGCCCAGGGGCGAAGCGCAGCGCCAGCGCAGCCGCCGGGTGGTTCCACTGAAGGCGGATCCCGCGGGGGCGAGGCCCAGCCCAACACCCGAGGGTTTCGATCCGTTCGGCGAAATCGGAACCTCCCTGTCTGCCCATCGGTCCCAGGGAGCAACAGCCCCAGCGGGCAATGAAGCCCGGTTCCCCACCCTGGCCCTCTTCCGAACCGGTGGCGAGCTCCTCCCCCTCTCCAACGAGCGCCAGGAACTGCTCTGCAGCGTGATCGGCCTGGTTGTGAAACTCGGCCTGGTGGCGGTGACGGGGGTGAGCCTGTTCCGTCTCGCCGGTGCTTACCAGCAGCGCATGGAGCGGCAGGGGGAGATCGCCGCTGTGCTCGAACTGCAGAACGCGCGCATGGCCAAGGCCCGTGAGCGCTTCGATTCCCTTTTCCTGGTGGAAGGCGAACAGCGGCTGATCCGGGAGCAGAGCCAATGGATCGCTCCTGACCGCCTGCGGATCGTCTGGCAGAACGAGGGCAAGCCGTTTCCAACTGTTGAAACCGCCGCCTCAGCAGCCGGGAAGCCTGCAGCTCGTCCGTAGGGTTGGGCGCCGATCCCCTCGCGCGCCCCACGCCCGCCCACGCCATGGTCTCCGCCCCCGGTGATGCCGCCCCGAGCGGCGCCAGCAGCTCCACCTCCCAGGCCAAGGTCAGGTCGCCTGGAACGGTGCTGATCACCGGAGCCTCCTCCGGTGTGGGGCTGTTCGCCACCAAGGCCCTGGTCGACAGGGGGTGGCATGTGCTAATGGCGTGCCGGGACACCGAGAAGGCGCGCCGGGCCCAGGCCGCCCTCGCCATCTGCGACGATGCCATCACCCAGCTGCGCGTCGATCTGGGCGATCTCGACAGCGTGCGCGCGCTGGTCGACGCCTTCCATGCCACCGGGCGCCCCCTTGATGCCCTGGTGGTCAACGCCGCGGTCTACAAGCCCCGCCTCAAGCAGCCCGAACGATCGCCCCAGGGCTACGAGCTGTCGATGGCCACCAACCACCTGGGCCATTTCCTGCTGATCCAGCTGCTGCTGGACGACCTCAAGCGCTCCACCCACCCCTCGCGGAGGTTGGTGATCCTGGGCACCGTGACGGCCAACTCCAAGGAGCTGGGCGGCAAGATCCCCATCCCCGCCCCGGCCGATCTCGGGGATCTTTCGGGCTTCACCGCCGGGTTCAAGGCGCCGATCACCATGGCCGACGGCCAACCCTTCAAGCCCGGCAAGGCCTACAAGGACAGCAAGCTCTGCAACATGATCACCACCCAGGAGCTGCACCGCCGCCTGTACGAGAGCACCGGCATCGTCTTCACCTCCCTCTATCCGGGCTGCGTGGCCGACACGCCCCTGTTCCGCAGCACGCCCAGGGGCTTCCAGGTGATCTTCCCCTGGTTCCAGAAGAACATCACCGGTGGTTACGTCAGCCAGGCCCTGGCCGGCGAACGGGTGGCCGAGGTGGTGGCCGATCCTGCCTTCGCCGTTTCCGGTGTGCACTGGAGCTGGGGCAACCGCCAGCGAAAGGACGGCCGCCAGTTCAGCCAGGAGCTGTCCGACAAGGCCAGCAACCCAGTCACCGCCCAGAAAGTGTGGGATCTCTCG
>JBJTUJ010000331.1:0-9096 GCA_046080685.1 Cyanobium sp.
CCTCTACAGCCAATATGGCTTCCATGTCGAAGCTTATGAACGCAACCACGAATTGATTGAAACGTACAGCGCTCCCAGGGTTGCCAGGCTGTGGGCCGATTGCCTGAACGCCATGCTGAGTCAAGCCTCCTGAGGCCCAGAACATCAGGGGTCCGAGGCCCCGAGCCTCACGACACGATCGGCTCGCTGGGATCCAGTCCCTCCACCTCTCCCTGGAACACGCGGCTGGCAACAATGTCCTCGGCCTCGATCGTCATCAGATCCATCTTCGTGAGCGGGGAACCCATGCGCTTGAAAAGCCGGTTCGCCTGGCGCATGCGGGCTCGGTCGATGGCATTGCGGATCGAGCGGGCATTGGCGAAGAAGGGCAGTTGCATGCGCCGCACGATGTACTCGGCAAAGGCGGCGGTGGCCTCCTCGCTGAAGCGGTAGTTCTCCTCGGCCAGGATCAGCCGGGCGATCGCCAGCAACTCATCGGCGCTGTAGTCGGGGAAGTCGATATGGTTGGCCACGCGCGAGGAGAGGCCGGGATTGGAGTGGTAGAAGATATCCATCCGCTCCTTGTAGCCGGCGAAAATCACCACCAGATCGTCGCGGTTGGCCTCCATCACCTGCAGCAGGATCTCGATCGCCTCCGCTCCGTAATCCCGCTCGTTTTCAGGGCGATAGAGGTAGTAGGCCTCGTCGATGAACAGCACACCCCCCATCGCCTTCTTCAGCATCTCCCGGGTCTTCGGCGCCGTGTGGCCGATGTACTGACCCACCAGATCGTCGCGGGTGGCGGTCACCACATGGCCCTTGCGCACGTAACCGAGGCCGTGGAGGATCTTCGACATCCTCTCGGCCACCGTGGTCTTGCCGGTGCCCGGGTGGCCGGTGAACGACATGTGCAGGCTGGGCGGGGCGGTGTCGAGGCCCACCTGCTCACGGGCCCGGTTCACCACCAGCAGGGCGGCGATCTCGCGGATGCGCGCCTTGACCGGCCGCAGGCCGATCAGCTCACGGTCGAGCTTGTCGAGCACCGCCTGGATGCCGGCGGTTTCGTAGGCGGCACGCAGGTCGACCGCGGTGTGGTCGTCGGAGACCGGGGGATCAGAGGAGGTCATCGACGGCGGCGGCGAAGGTGGTTTCTGCTTCGCCCACCGCCGCGTCCTCCCCTTCACCCTCGGGCCGGAGGGTGAGGTTCACATAGGTCCGCCCGAAGCTGATGTCGGGGAAGCGGCCCACCCGCTCGGAGAGCGCGTTCAGGCGATCCAGGAAGGTGCGGGTGGTTTCGTAGTCCGCGAACTCGATACGCCGCTCCAGGCGATCGGGGCGGTTCCTGTGCGTCCAGGGATGGTCCATGATCTCGACCCTACGCCGGCGGTGGTTCCGCATCGCCGTCGAGGGCGTCGGTGCGCGCCCGGCTCAGCCGCAGGGCCCAGGCCGCGGCGTGGGCCCGGTTCGCTTCCAGCGCCGCCGGCCCTGTGGCCGTGAGCGGATGGGGGAAGGTGCCGCGGATGGCGGCGTTGGTGACGCAGAACATCGCCTTCTGGAAGCTCATGCAGATCTTCACGCGCACGTCACCCTCGCCCCGGGTGCGCGCGTCATACCACTGGTGCAGCCGCGGCGGCAGATGGCGGTACATGTCCTGCATCAGCAGGCTGGGGGGGATGCCGGCACCCATCGTGGGCAGGGGATCGGCGAACAGGGCGCCGTAGGCGAACGTCGACTGGTCCGGCGAGATCTGCTGGGCCTGGGCGTTGAAGGACACCGTGCCCAGGAACGGGGTGCCCCTCAGGAACACCGCCTCCACATAGGGAACCGCCACGTCCACCAGGAAGGTGAGCCCGGCCTCGGGCGGCAGCACCCAGAGCCGCTCACCGGCCACCTCCACGGCGTAGGTGATCGGCAGGGCGGCGGCGGCCACCAGGGCGTCCTTGATGAACTCCACCACCCCCTCGATCGTGCGCACCTCGCCGGCGGCCTCGGCCCGGGCCAGATCCAGGAACAGATCGCTCATCACCCGCCAGAACTGGCCGAGGGCATGGGTGGTGGCAGCGGCGCGGATCAGCTCCGGCAGGAACTCCTGGAACAGCGGATGGAGCACCGCCAGCAGGGGATCACGCCGGGTCTTGCGGGCGATGATCGCCCGACAGTTCTCCTGGAACGCTGGGCTGTCTAGATAGGCATCGAGCCCGCCGGTGCCGTGCCACAGCATCACCTTCATGCAGTACTCGGCGTACTCATAGTTGATGCGGTCGTGGCAGAGGTGGCGCCAGATCCTTCCCGGGCTGAGGTCGCCGTCGAGATAGCGGAAGACCGGGAACGGATTGAGGAACTGCTTCTCGGCCTGGTGGATGAGGTTGATGCTGTAGGCATCGAGCACCTCCCCGTAGCTCTCGAGCACATCCACCACCTGCAGCAGGTTGTCGGGGGTGTCGGCCAGCAGGGTCTGGCCGGCCAGCAGGCTGGCCTCCAGGTCGGCGGCGCTGGGCTGGCCCCCGGCGTGAACGAGTTCGGCGGGAATGATCGGCATCAGCCCAGGCCTCCCGCTCCGCTTGATGCCACCACCAGGCTGGGGAGGCCAGCCAGCAGGGCGGTGGTGGATTCACTCAGGTGGCCGAGGGTGGCCGGCACCAGACCCAGCAGCACCACGCCGAGGGCAAGGCCCAGGGTGGTGAGCGTTTCCCGCGGCGCCACGCCGGCCAGGCGGATGTCGAGGCGGGAATCGCGCGCGGGCTCGGTGGGGGGCGTGATCGCAAGCCGCCCGAAGAAGGCCCGGTTCACCAGCAGCAGGAAGTAAACGGCCGTGAGGCCCGAGCCCACCATGCACAGCAGGGTGGCCAGGGGGTAGGAGGGCAGGCTGCCGCGAAACACCAGGAACTCGGAGATGAAGCCGGCCATCCCCGGCAGTCCGGCGCTGGCCATCACCCCCAGGATCATCAAGGTGCCGGTGAAGGGAAGGCCCCGCTCCGGATTCAGCAGACCCCGCAGCACCTCCAGGTCGCGGGTGCCGGTCTTGCGGTACACGATCCCCACCAGCAGGAACAGCAGGGCGGAGATCAGGCCGTGGCTCACCATCTGGAACACAGCCCCCAGCAGGCTCACCGGCGTGGCGGAGGCGGCCGCCAGCAGCACGTAGCCCATGTGCCCCACCGAGCTGAAGGCCACCATCCGCTTCATGTCCCGCTGGGCGATGGCTGCCAGCGATCCGTACAGCACCGACACCGCTGCCCAGATCGCCAGCCAGGGGGCCACCAGGGCCCAGGCTTCCGGAAACATCCCCAGGCAGAAGCGCAGCAGGCCGTAGGTTCCCAGCTTCAGCAGCACTCCGGCCAGCAGGACCGACACCGGCGTGGAGGCCTGGGTATGGGCATCCGGCAGCCAGGTGTGGAAGGGGACCAGGGGGATCTTGATGCCGAAGCCGATCAGCAGGGCTCCCAGCAGCAGCAACTGGCTTCCCATCGACAGTCGGTCGCTGAGCACGGGGCTGAGGCTGAAGTCCACCGAGCCGGTGAACAGGGCCAGGCCCAGGAAGGCGCCCAGGATCAGAACCCCAGACACGGCCGTGAAGATCAGGAACTTGGTGGCGGCGTAGGCGCGCTCGGTTCCGCCCCAGATCGAGATCAGCAGCCAGAGGGGAATCAGTTCAAGCTCGTAGAAGAGGAAGAACAGCAGCAGGTTGTCGGCCAGAAAGGCCCCGTTCACGGCGCCGCTGATCAGCAGAAGCAGGGCGAAGTAGATGCGGGGCCGTTGGCTGATGTCGCGAGTGCACACTGCCGACACCAGGGTGAGGGCGGCATTCACCAGCACCAGGGGCATCGAGAGGCCGTCGATCCCGAGCCGGTAGTCGAGGCCGATGTTCTGGACCCAGGGCAGGGACTCGGCCATCTGCAGCCCACCTTGGCTGGGGTCGAAGGCCAGCAGCACCCGCAGGCTCCAGAGCAGCTGCAGGCCGAGCATGGTGATCGCCACGGCGCGCATCCGGCCCGGGGGCGGATCACCCGGCAGCAGCAGGAGCAGGGCCGTGCCCAGGAATGGGATCAGCAGAAGGATGCTCAGCATCGGCGTCAGCCCCGGAACCAGGAGAGACTGCTGAACAGCAGAACGATCGCCAACACCACGGTGAGCACGTAGGTCTGCAGTTGGCCGCTCACCCCAAGCTTGAGGGCCTCGGCACTGGCCAGCGAGCCGACGCCGATGCGGTTCACCAGTCCGTTCACCACCACCCGGTCGAAGGTATTGGTGAGCTGGGCCAGGCCGGCAACGAAGGCCACGATCGTGGCCCGGTAGATGCGGTCGGTGTAGAAGTCGTAGGCCAGCAGATCCTGCAGGGTGCGCAAGGGCCTGATCACCGACCGGGACCAGAACTTGTCGAGAGGCACCAGGGCCCCCACCAGCACCCCGACCGCGCCGCTGGCCACCACCAGAGCCGTGGTGAGCCAGGAGAAGGAGGCAATGCCCGGAGATGGATCGATCCGGCCGATCACCAGCGGGGTCAGCAGCACGAGCACCATGAGCGAGACCATCGGCAGGGCCATCAACCAGTTCACCTCGGGGGTGCGCTTCGTCTTGGGGTGGGGCATGTCGAGGAACACCTGCCGGTAGACCCGCACCAGGTTGAAGGCGGTGAGGGCGTTGGTGAGCAGCACCACGCCAGCGAACAGCGGCGCCATGGCCGCCATCTGCTCCACCATCAGCCCGAAGCACCAGAAACAGCCCAGGGGCAGCAGCCCCGTCAGCCCGGCGGCGGCCACCAGGTAGGCGCCGGTGGTGGCCGGCATCCGTCGACCCAGCCCCCCCAGTTCGGTGATGTCCTGGCAGTTGGTGGTGGCGATCACGCTGCCCACGCTCATGAACAGCAGGGCCTTGGCCAGGCCGTGGGCGAACAGCAGCAGCAGGGCGACGCTGGGGAGCTGCAGGGCGATCGCCAGGAACACCAGGCCCAGATAGGAGGTGGTGGAGTAGGAGAACGCCCGCTTGAGATCCACCTGGGCGATCGCCACCAGCGCACCGCCGAGGGCGCTGATCGTGCCCACCACCAGCAGCACGTCGATGGCCACGGGGGAGAGCCGCAGCAGGGGCATCAGCTTCAGCAGCACCAGGGCGCCGCAGGTCACCACGGCCGAGTTGCGCAGGATCGAGGCGGGGTTCGGTCCCTCCATCGCCTCATCGAGCCAGAGGTGCATCGGGAACTGGGCGCACTTGCCCATGGGCCCGGCGATCAGCCCCAGACAGAGCAGGGTGGCCGCGAGTGGCGAGAGATCGGCCTGGGCCGCCCAGGCGTAGAGGTCGTTGAACTCCAGGGAACCCGCCCAGGCCGAGAGGGCCACCAGGCCCATCAGCAGCAGCACGTCACCGACGCGTTTGGTGAGGAAGGCGTCGCGGGCGGCGGTGACCACCAGGGGCTGGGCGTACCAGAAGCCCACCAGCAGATAGGTGGAGAGGGTGAGCATCTCCAGCAGGAAATAGCTCAGGAAGAGATTGCTGCTCAGCACCACCCCCGCCATGGCTCCTTCGAAGAAGCCCACCAGGGCATAGAAGCGGGCCAGCGACCATTCCTTGTCGAGGTAGCCCAGGGCGAACACCTGGCAGATCAGGCTCATGAACGTGACCAGCTCCAGGGCGGCCAGGTTGGTGAGCGACAGATCGAAGCCGATGCTCAGGTCGAGGTCGGCCGCCTGGAACCAGGGGATCTCGAGGTGCTGGGGGCCGATCGTGAGCACCTGCCGCAGGATCAGGCTGCCGTGCAGCACCGCCAGCAGGGTGACCAGCAGGTTGAGGTAGGCCGCCGGCCTGGGTCCGTTGCGCTTCACCCAGCCCGAGGCCCAGGGCAGCGACAGCACCATTCCACCGAACCCGTAAAGGGGGATCAGCCAGACCAGCTGGATCGGCAGGGAGGGGGCGGGGGACAAGGGGGGAAGCGGGGCGACGGCGGGGCGACGGCGGGGTGCGGGAAGCGGGGCGTCGGCGCTGGACTTTACGCAGGCTGCCGGATCGACTCGAATCGGATCATCGTTGCCGGTTGGTTTTCAGAACACGGCGCGCTGCAGGTTCGTCGCAGTTGCCGTGAGGCTGGCGAGCCAGGCGGCCAAGGTTGCTCCGTGGTGCTGCTCCCCTTCCCAGAGAGAGCGGAAGAAGGAGTCATTCTCCCGGTCGCCGATCAGCAGGCAGAACCTCACCGCCTCTGCGTAGTGCTGGATCAGATCGGCTTCGAGCACGCCATTCACCCGCAGCAGTCCGACCAGATCCGGGGCATGGGCGACGGGCCGGAGCTGGGAGGCGGCCGGGGCCGCTCCCAGGGCGATCATGCGCTGCACGATCCGCTCGGCATGCTGCATCTCCTCCACCGTTTCCCGGCGGAAGCGATCGGCCGTTTCGAGGTCGCCCCACGCCTGCACCAAGGCGGCGTGGGTCATGTACTGCTGCACGGCCGAGAGCTCGAGGCTCAGGGCCCGGCCGAGGTAGCCAAGGACGCGGGGATGAACGGCGTCCATCGGCCTCAAAGGCGACGGGCCACGCCGCTGGCGCCGATCGCCGGCTCCACCTCGCCATGGGGCCGGGCGATGATGTGAGCGGCCACCAGGCCGTCGCCCACCCGCTCGCAGGCATCGGCGCCGGCGCGGACTGCGGCGTTCACGGCGCCGGTTTCGCCCCGCACCATCACGGTGACGTAGCCCCCGCCTACGAATTCACGGGCCACCAGGGTGACTTCGGCTGCCTTGGTCATGGCATCCGCCGCTTCGATCGCCGGCACGAGGCCGCGGGTTTCGATCATGCCGAGGGCGATGCCGTGGACGTTGGGAGCCATGGGGGAGGGGGCGAGAGTGCTGGGCGACTTGGGTGGGGTGCCGCCGGAGGCGGCGCCGCGACCACGACTGCGGGCGGCGGGAGCGCTTCTGGCGCTGGTGGTGGTGCGGGCGCCACTGGAACGGGTGCCACTGGCACGGGTGGCGGTGCTGCGGCTGGAGGCCGCCGCTGCACGGGCCGGGGTGCGGCTGGCCGAACTGGCCGCCGGCAGGGCCGGTGGAGTGGTTGTCGGCGCCGGGGCGGTGACCGGCGTGGGTGCGGCCGGAGAGGGGGTCGCTGGCGTAGCGGAGGTGCTGGCGCTGGCGGTCACTGGAGTGTCCGGGGTGGGCGTGGCGGCCGACGCAGCTGGAGGGGCAACGTTGCCCGCACCGGCGGCCGGAGTGGATCCGGCGGTGGTGGAGCCGGTCCGGGCGGAGGGGGCGGTACGGGTGCGGCGGGCCATGGTGCGAAGGGGTGAGGGGAGCTGGTCGTGGCTGGGCAGGGTGGGCATCAGCAGTCGGGTTCCCAGAAATCGATGATCCCGGCGATCGTCAGGTCGGTGTGGGTGTCGGGGTCGCCGCAGGCGAAGCGGGCCGCCGAACCGCTGGCGGTGAACACCCAGTTGCCGGCGGACGCTCCCACCGGATCCACCGCGACGCTGAGCTTTCCCTTGGGGGTGCGCAGCACCCGCAGGTTCCAGTGCTTCAGTCCCGGCACCCGCTGGGTGCAGACGAGCGACCCGGTGACCTGCATGATCTCCATCAGGGGTTGCCTCCATTGGCGGGCGTGCCGGACGCCGCTGCGGGGGCAGAGCTGCCGGAGGGTGTGGCAGCGGAGGCTGAGCTCGTGCTTGGCGGGGTCTTGCCGGCTTCCGGATCCCAGTGGTCGATGATGCCCACGATCGTGAGATCGCTGGGGTACGACTTGCTGCCCGCGGCCTCGCGCGCAGCCGAGCTGCCCACGCAGATCACCCAGTCGCCAGGGATGCAGCCCACCGCATCGACGGCCACCTTCTGGGTGCTGCCATCGAGCACCACCTGCAGGTGCTTGTGCTCGAAATCCGGGATGCGGTTTGTGGATACCAGCGGCTTCACCACCTTGCAGATCAGCATGTCAGTGGCCTCCTGATTCCGGGAAGGTGATCGTGGAACCTACCGCTTCGGCAGGGGTGTGGGCGTCCTTGTCCCGCACGGTGAGCAGGGCATGCAGCAGCCCCTGGGCGAAAAGGTCGCTGTAGCGACTTTCGATCGCCGCTCCCACCCGCCGGGCGCTGCGCACGGCCCGCTCCCTTGCCCCGGGCACCTTGCCGCTGTAGTCGAAGCGCACCACAACGGGCACCGGCAGCCCGCGGGACACGTTCAGGCCCTTGAAGATCTTCACCCCAACATCGAGATCGGGCGCGCCTTCCTCCACCGTGTCCATGTAGGCGAAGTAGGTGAGATTGCGCAGGTGGATCTCCTTGAAACCGATGCCAACGCCGATGAACCGCTCGGCATGGCCCGCATCGCTGTAGTGGCCGCCATGGAACTCGCGCACATAGTCGATCTGCGAGAGGTTGTTCTCGATCAGCCGGGCGATCATTCGCACCATGCCCGGATCCGGGGCCGACGCCGCGGCATCGCGCACCAGCTCCAGGACCCTCTCCTGTGCCCGGGCCGCCGGCAGGCTGCGGGTGGCCTCGTGCACGTCGCGGGCATCCAGCCAGCGATCGAGGTGCGCGCTGCCGTCGATGCCCGGGACATGCACCCGGATGGCATCGGTGTCGGTGTCGATGCCCATCAGCAGCAGATCCACCGAAGCGCCGCAGCAGAAGCTGTTCTCCACCGCCTGCTGGAAATCGTTCAGTCGGCTCATGCCGCAGGAGGCGGCCAAGGCGTCGTTACTGCCGTGCGCGGCACAGCCCTCGTGGCTGGGATCCAGCGAGCTGAAGTGGTAGAGCACCACCTTCAGGTAGCGGGTGTCCGCGTGGGCGGGATTGGGGATCGCCTCGCGGTAGCGGCGGTGCTCGGTCTTGACCCAGCGATCCACCGTGTTCTCCACATCGAACAGGGCACCGGCATGGGGGCGGCGGCGCACGGAGGCGTAGGGGATCCGCAGCCCGAAGGCGATCGCATGGGCCAGGCGGCCATCAGCGCAGGGTGTGATGTCGAGCAGGTGGAAGCCGCAATCGAGCAGGAACTGGTCGAAGGCGGTGGCAGCGGGAGTGCCTGGACCGCCGGCGAGGGGGTCGGCGTCGAAGAAGAATGCGCTCGTCTGCTCGTAGGTTTCGAACAAGCACCAGGCGAACAGGCTGCGCATGTCGAGCTGGGTGACCCAGGCCGTTTC
>JBJTUJ010000332.1:0-9186 GCA_046080685.1 Cyanobium sp.
GCGAACATCACCGCCGTGCCGGCCAGGCCGCCCATGCTGATGTCCTTGGCGCCGTGGGCCAGCCCTTCCCCCGCCAGCTGCGGCAGCAACGCCAGCTGGCGGCGCAGCCGCTCCGGCTCGGCCGAGGTAGCCGCATCCCAGAACGGGTAGTGGCGGTGGAAGCGGCCGGCGGTGTTCACCAGCAGCACGCAGTTATCGCCCGGCACAGCGGAGCGGGCCGAGAGCACCGGCCCCTCGGCCACGCCCAGCACCGCCACCGACAGGGCGTTGTAGGGACTCTGCAGGTTGGTGTGGCCGCCCACCACCGGCACGCCGAAGCGCGCGGAGGCTTCCCCCATCCCCGCCAGCAGCGGCTCAGCCCGCTGGGCATCCCGACACCAGAGGCTGTTCACCACAGCCAGCGGCCGGCCGCCCATCGCCGCGATGTCGCTGAGGTTCACCAGCACGGCGCTCCAGCCCGCGAACCAGGGGTCCTCCTCCACCAGCGCCGGCGCCATCCCCTCGCAGGCCAGCAGCAGCCCGCCCGCCTGCGCGGGCAGCAGGGCGGCATCGTCGCCCAGGGCCGCCGCGGGCCCGAGGGCGGGGAAGGGCTGGTGGGGAAAGGCGGCCGCCGGGGCCCGGATGTCGCGCTTGCCCAACAGGCCCGACTGCCGCCGCAGCCGGTTTGCCAGCTCTTTCAGGGCGCTCATGCCGCGAGCGGCTGGGGGCGCCGCTCGCGCGCGGGCTGGTAGTAGGCCAGATCGGCCTCCATCAGGTGGTGGGCGATGCCGCGGATCTCCAGTACATCGGTGGAGCGCCAGTGCAGGCGCTGGAAGAAGCGCACGTTCTGGATCTGCACCGTGGCCAGGAAGCGGTCGCAGCCCCAGCCGTTGGCGGTGGTCACCGCCTTCCAGATCAGCCCCTTGCCGATCTGGTTGTGACGGCGGAAGTCGGCATCCACCCCCAGCCGGCCGCCATACCAGAGCCGCGGACTCTTCTCCAGGATCCGCACCACCCCCACCACGTCGCCGCCGCGCTCGGCTCCATGGTTCACGGCGGCGATCGGGTAGGCGATCGCGTCGAGATCGTCGCGGTCGTGCTGCTCGAAGAGATTTTGCTCCTGGCAGAAGATGCGGCTGCGCAGCTCCCAGTAGCGCTCGAGCAGGCGTGAACCGGGCCGCAGCAGATGGAACGAGAAGCGCTCCGAGCTGACGGTGGGGGAGAGGCGGAAGTCGTCGGCGTCGACGCCGATGCCCCAGCGCACCGAGGGGGTGAAGGCCGAGGGCGAGGAACTGGGGCTGCGGCCGATGTCGTGGCTGGCGGGATCGATGAAGAACATGGTTCAGAGCTCCTTGTCGAACAGCGACAGCGCCGAGCAGGCGCCGCACTTGGCACAGCCGGCGGCCATCGCTTCGGCGCTCAGATCCGAGGCCCGCAGCTGCGCCGCCACCGCCGTATAGACCTCCACCATGAAGTCGGTGGAGGGGGCGGGATGGCCCTCCAGCGGCGTGCCGGCGATCGGCACGAACGGCACCACGAACGGGTACACCCCCAGGGCGATCAGCCTTTCGCTGCAGGCGATCAGCGAGTCCGCCCCGTCCCCCAGACCGGCCAGCAGGTAGGTGGAAACCTGGCCGCGGCCGAACACCGCCACCGCCTCGGCGAAGGCTTCGTAGTAGCGCTCCAGCGTCAGCTCGGACTTACCCGGCAGGATGCGCCGCCGCACCTTGGGCTCCACCACCTCCAGGTGCATGCCCAGGCTGTCGACGCCGGCCTCCTTCATCCGCCGGTACCAGCTCGGATCCTCCGGTGGCTCGCACTGCGCCTGGATCGGCAGGTTCACCCGCGCCTTCACCGCCGCCGCGGTCTCGGCCATCAGCCGGGCGCCCCGGTCGTCGCTGTTGGGGGTGCCGGTGGTCATCACCAGCTGCTTCACCCCATCCAGCCGCACGGCGGCCTCCGCCACCTCCGCCACCTGGGCGGGGGTTTTCCGCACCACCGTGCGGCCGTCCTCCAGCGACTGCTCGATCGCACAGAACTGGCACGATTCGGCGCGGTCGCGGAAGCGGATGCAGGTCTGCAGCAGCGTGGTGGCGAGCACGTCGCGGCCGTGGAGCAGGGCGATGGCCCGGTAGGGGGTGCCGTCGGCGGTGTGCAGGCCATAGAAGGCCGGCTCCGGCGGCGGTTCGGCGGCCACCAGGGGCCCGCCGTGCCGTTCGACCACCGCCACCGCACCCCCCTCCTGCTGCTGCAGCCGGTAGGGCGAGGCCTGGGAGGCGGCGTTGTACACGGGCACCATCACGGTGGTGTCGTCGATCGTGAGAGCTCGGTGATCCGACGGACCGGCGCCGCCGCGGCGGCCCTTGTTGCCGGCTACGGCATGATCCACCACCCCGTGCACCTGCAGTTCGGTCACGAGCCGTCCCAGGGAGACGTTGGCCTCAGACATGGCTCACCTCCTCGACCTCGGTCCGGGGGGAGGTGGCCGGAGCCTCGGGGATCGGCCCCATCGCCGACACGTGCACGGCGGGGCTGGCGTTGAGGCGCAGTCCCAGCAGATCGGGGCGGCTGTAGTGGCCGACGCTGTCCATCATCCTTTTGCGTTTGGTGATCAGGGAGCGGTCGAGTTCGGCGATCGCCAGGCCCTCGCCCTCCGGCAGCGGCCCGGCCAGGTAGCGGCCCTCCGGGCTGATCACCGCCGAGTGGCAGCCGCCCTGGAAGGCCTTGTGCAGGGCCGCATCGGGGGTGATGCGGACGTGGTCGGCCGGATCCAGCCAAGCGGTGGCGCAGATCACGAAGCAGCCGGCCTCAAGGGCGTGGTGCCGCATGGTCACCGCCGTCTGCTCGCTGAAGATCGGGCCCACCAGTGAGCCCGGGAACTGGGCGCAGTGGATCTCCTCGCCCTGGGTCATCAGGGTGAAGCGGGCCAGGGGGTTGTAGTGCTCCCAGCAGGCCAGGGCGCCGATGCGCCCCAGCTCGGTGCTCACCACCTGGAGGCCGGCGCCGTCGCCCTGGCCCCACACCATCCGCTCGTGATAGGTGGGCGTGATCTTGCGGCGCCTCAGCACCAGCTCGCCGCTGGCGTCGATCAGCAGCTGGGCGTTGTAGAGGCTGCCGCCATCGCGCTCATTGATGCCCAGCAGCACGTGCATGGCGTACTGGCGGGCGGCGGCGGCGATCCGCTCCAGTTCGGGGCCGCCCACCGTCACCGCCTGCTCGTAGAGCTGCAGGTGGGAGCGGCCCATCAGCACCGCCGGCTCCACGAAGGAGAAGTAGGGGTAGTAGGGCAGGAACGTCTCCGGGAAGACGATCAGCTCCACCCCAGCCGCGGCGGCTTCCGCCATGGCCTCAAGCACGCGGGCGACGGAGCCGTCGAGGCTGAACAGCACGGGCCGCACCTGGGCCGCCGCCACCGTGATCGTCGAGGCCATGGTTGGTCCGGTGAAGGGGTTAATCAGAGGGTCCAGGTATCGAGAATGAAGGCCCCTTCCTTGCGATGCAGAAGAATGATGTCGAGCACATCCAGGGGATTCACCGGCCGGATTCCCGGGATCAGGGCACCTTCGCCGTGGCCGTAGAGGGCCTGGAGGGCGAAGCGGCAGGCATACACCTTGCCGCCCTGGTCCATGAACTTCTGGATGCGGGCGTTGAAGTTGAGATGGCCGTCGAAGGCCGCATCACCAAGCTTGGGGAAGCCGCGCTGCACCCCTAGGGTGACGCCGGGGCCATAGAGCAGGATCGAAGTTTCGAAGCCCTTGTTGATCAACCGGCTGGCCTGCAGCAGGTTCACCAGACCGATCGAACCTTCGAAGGCCACGGTGTGAAAGGTCACCAGGGCTTTTTCACCAGGTTCGGCCTTGACATCGGGAAAAACCTTCTCCTCATAGTCGACAAGAAAATCGCCCGGCTGGTTGGCGGGACGGGTGACTTCGGGCATGGGAAGGAGGGGCCTTCGGGGAGTGGAACGGCACCGACCGTTGCACGTGTGAACTTTTGCTTTTTGTGCCCGATGTGACCGAATGGCTGATGGTTGCCCCACGGCTTGTCGCTCACCCAGGCCGTGCCCGTCGCTACCGAAAAGGGAGCGCTTCTTCAGCACAATTAATTTTTAGGCCTTCAGTACGTGTCCGCCACCGCTCGCCAGCCCCGTCGCCATCCGGTGGTGATCGTGGGGGCCGGCCAGGCCGGCCTGGCGATGGCCCACACCCTGCAGCGCCGCGGTATCCGGCCCCTGCTGCTGGAGCGCCACCGCATCGGTCATGCCTGGGAGCGCCAGCGCTGGGATTCCTTCTGCCTGGTCACCCCCAACTGGCAGTGCCGTCTGCCCGACTTTCCCTACGACGGCGACGATCCCCACGGCTTCATGGGCCGCGAGCAGATCGTCGACTACGTACGCCGCTACGCCGCCCACATTCAGGCCGACGTGCGCGAGGGGGTGGCGGTGAGCCGTCTGCTGCGCCATGGCGACGGCTACCGTCTGTTCACTGGTGAAGGCGATATCGAGGCCGACCAGGTGGTGATCGCCACCGGCGGCTACCACCGCCCCCGTCGCCATCCCCAGGCGGAACGTCTCCCCGCCGGGCTGCTCCAGCTCGACGCCCGCGACTACCGCAACCCTCACCAGCTCCCCCCCGGTTCGGTGCTGGTGGTGGGCAGCGGCCAGTCCGGCTGCCAGATCGCCGAAGACCTTTTCCTCGCCGGCCGGCAGGTGCACCTGAGCGTGGGCTCGGCGCCCCGCTCCCCCCGCCGCTACCGCGGCAAGGACGTGGTGGATTGGCTGGATCGCATGGGCTACTACCAGCTGCCGATCGAGCAGCACGACGACCCGAAGCAGGTGCGCAGCAAGACCAATCACTACCTCACCGGTCGCGATGGCGGCCGGGAGATCGACCTGCGCCGAAGGGCCCTCGAGGGCATGGTGCTGCACGGGCGTCTGCAGGAACTCGGATCCCGCTCCATCAGCTTCGCCGCCGATCTGGCCGACAACCTCGACCGCGCCGATGCCGTGTACTGCCGCATCCGCTCGGGCATCGATGCCTGGATCAGCCGCGAGGGCATCGAGGCTCCCGAGGAGCCGCCCTACGTGCCCTGTTGGGAGCCGCCTCCGGGCCCGCCCGCGGCCCTCGATCTGGAGGCCGAGCCGCTGGCGGCGGTGATCTGGTGCACCGGCTACGGCGCCGATTTCCACTGGGTCGACGTGCCGGTGTTCGACGGCGCCGGCCACCCGGCCCACGAGCGGGGCGTCACCCCGAGCGAGGGGCTCTACTTCATCGGCCTTCCCTGGCTGCACACCTGGGGATCGGGCCGTTTCTGCGGCGTCGCCGACGACGCCGAGCACCTGGCGGAGGTGATCCGGTTGCGTCTCCACCGCCGCGACGCCAGCCAGGAGCGGCTGGAGTGCACGGCCCTGCTCGGATCCTGACGGTTGAGCCTCCTGTGCGGGCGGGGCCACCATCTGAGCTGCCTTGATGAAGCCGCCTAAGACTGCCTGAAGGTCATCGACGAGCTGAGGAGATCCTCGTTCATTGCCATCATCGTGTCGCGTTGTGTGGACCCGCAGGCATGCATGCCTGTCTTGGCGATCTGGCTTGGGGTGTCCTGGGTCACCACAGCCCTGCTCCTTAACCTTCCTCCCACACGATGAGTGCCAGGTGTGTGTGGTCCCCTGGCGATGTCCGGCGTTTCTCCCAGCCCACCCCCCTCCGGCCTCGGAGAGGCCCTTTTGATTCGCCATGGCGAGACGGAGTGGAGTCTCTCCGGTCAGCACACAGGCAGCACCGACATCCCGCTCACCGACAGCGGTCGTCGGGCGGCCCAGCGTCTCGAGCCCACCCTCACAGGTCAGGACTTCTCCCTGGTTCTCTCCAGTCCCCTTCAGCGGGCACTTCAGACCTGTGAACTGGCCGGTCTTGGCGAAAGGGTGCAGATCGACCCCGATCTCAGAGAGTGGGAGTACGGCGCCTATGAGGGGCTGACACCTGCCGAGATCCACCGGCAGGCTCCGGGATGGATGATCTTCCGGGATGGGTGTCCTGGCGGGGAATCGCCTGACCAGGTTGCGGCCCGGGTTGATCGGGTGATCCACAGGGTTCGCGAAGCAGGCGGTCGTGTCGCCCTCTTCGCCCATGGACACGTCTTCAGGGTTTTCGCGGCCCGCTGGATCGACCTGCCACCGGGCGCAGGCTGTCATTTCCTGCTCGATACATCCACCCTCACGATCCTTTCCTACTACCGCGGTATCCCTGCCCTCAAATGCTGGAACGCCCCGCTTGCCGAATCAAGCCCTCAAATACAGGCAAGCCGGATGTAAATCATTAGGCGGCAATTCATCCACATCTCCTCCCCCTCCACCCCACCAGATCGATGCATGACCTCTGGAATCGTTATCAGGATTGGCTTTACCATCACCCCGGCCTGGGCCTTTACCTGGACGCCAGCCGTATGCGTTTCGGCCCGGACCTGCCCGATCATCTGAAGCCGAAATTTGCCAAGGCCTTCGATGCGATGGAGGCCCTGGAGCGGGGCAGCATCGCCAACCCCGATGAGCAGAGGATGGTGGGCCATTACTGGCTGCGGCAGCCCGATCTGGCGCCCACCTCCGAAATCGGCGCAGAGATCAGTGCCGTGCTGGAGGAGATCGAACGCTTCGCCCGCGAGGTCCACCAGGGCCTTCTTCATCCCCCCCAGGCGCAGCGATTCACCGATGTGCTCGCCATCGGCATCGGCGGTTCCGCGCTGGGACCCCAGTTCGTTGCCGCTGCCCTGGCGCCCGACCATGCTCCCCTCGCCATTCATTTCATCGACAACACTGATCCGGCCGGGATCGATCGCGTACTTGCTGCTCTGCACGGTCGTCTGGACAGCACCCTGGTGATCGACAGCAGCAAATCCGGTGGCACTCCCGAACCCCGCAACGGGATGCTGGAGGTGAAGCATGCCTTCGAGGCCCAGGGGTTGGATTTCGCTCGCCATGCGGTGGCCATCACGATGCCGGGCAGCCGGATGGACAGGCTGGCGCACCAGGAGAACTGGCTGGCGGAGTTCCCCATGTTCGACTGGATCGGCGGACGCACCTCCGAACTCTCCGCCGTGGGTCTTCTGCCTGCCGCCCTCCAAGGAATTGATATCCGATCGATGCTGGCGGGAGCCCGGTCCATGGATGCGGGGATCCGGCCAGACCCGCCAGCCTGATGGTGTCCCTCAAGCAACTCGTACCCCTCTCATGACAAACGTTCAGTTTCCGATCGATCTGGACGCCTTTCAGCCGCTGACGCTGGATCCCGGAGTGCCGGACCTGACAGCTCAGCAGCGGGACGTGCTCTGGGCGAACATCCAGCTCTGCCGTGATGTGATCGTGTTCTTCACGGCCACCGGGGCAGCCAGGGGTGTAGGGGGCCATACCGGCGGCCCCTACGACACCGTGCTTGAAGTGATGATCCTGGACGCCTTCTTCCGGGGTTCACCGGATCGCTTCGTTCCCATCTTCTTTGACGAGGCAGGGCATCGCGTTGCCACCCAGTACCTGATCGCCGTGCTCCACGGCGACCTGCCAGCCGACTCCCTGCTCCACTACCGGGAGGCCTACTCCCGTTTGCCCGGTCACCCGGAACTAGGGCTAACTCCAGGCATCAAGTTCAGTTCCGGCCGACTCGGTCATCTCTGGCCCTACGTGAACGGGGTGGCGTTGGCCCATCCCGGCCGGATCGTCTTCTGCCTCGGCTCAGACGGCGCTCAGCAGGAAGGCGATGACTCCGAAGCCGCCCGCTTTGCCGTTTCCCATGGCCTCAATGTCAAGCTGGTGATCGACGACAACGACGTCACGATCGCGGGCCATCCCTCTCACTACCAGGTCGGCTACGACCTCAGTCGTACCCTTGGGGGCCATGGGCTTGCGACGTTCGCCGGCGACGGGGAAGATCTCGACGCGCTGTATCGACGCCTCTGTCAGGCCATAGCCGTCCAAGGCCCTGCGGCAGTGATCAACAAACGTCGGATGTGCGTCGGCATCGAAGGGTTGGAGGGCTCTACCCATGGCCATGATGTGATTCCAGTGGATCTGGCGATCACTTACCTGGAGGGGAGGGGACACGACGCGGCAGTCGCCTATCTCAAGTCGATCCAGAAGCTCAAGGACCCCACGGTTTACGTGGGGTCGGGCAATCGGCTCGGCGCGAACCGCAACGTGTTCGGTGACACCGTGGTGGAGGTGCTGGCCCGGATGGACCCCGCCTACCGCAAGGCCAGGGTGCTGTGCGTTGACAGCGATCTGGAGGGATCCTGCGGGCTGGGCCAGATTCGTAAGGCCTTTCCGGAGATCTTTATCAGCGGTGGAATCATGGAGCGGGCCAACTTCTCCGCGGCTGCGGGCTTCGGCATGGAGCAGGGCCGGCAGGGCATTTTCGCCACCTTCAGCGCCTTTCTGGAGATGTGCATCTCCGAGATCACCATGGCGAGGCTGAACCGTTCGCATGTGCTCTGTCACTTCTCCCATGCGGGGATCGATGACATGGCAGACAACACGTGCCACTTCGGCCTGAACAATATGTTCGCTGACAACGGATTGGAGGAAGATGACCTCCCGACCCGGCTTTACTTTCCGGCTGATGCCGGCCAGATGAAGGCCTGCGTCGAGGCCGTATTTCATGAACCAGGTTTGCGCTTTATCTTCTCAACCCGCTCCAAGGTGCCCAACCTGCTCGCGGCAAGCGGTGAGGATCTCTATGGGGATGGCTACATCTTTCAGCCTGGAAGGGATGAGGTGGTGCGTGTGGGTTCGGCTGGAACGATCGTGAGCTTCGGCGAGGGCCTCTATCGTGCCCTGGATGCAGTGGAACGCCTGCGGGAAGAAGGCATCGCGTTGACCCTGATTAACAAAGCAACCCTCAATGTGGTTGACGAAGAGATGATGAAGCAAATCGGCCATTCGCCCTTCGTTATGGTGGTTGAGGCCTTCAACCGACGCACCGGCCTGGGCAGCCGCTTTGGAAGCTGGCTGCTGGAACGTGGCTACCGGCCCAAGTACGCCTATTTGGGCACCTACCGAGAAGGTTGCGGGGGGCTCTGGGAACAATTCCCTCATCAAGGGATTGATCCCGCTGGCATTCTCAGCCATGTTCGCTCGCTACTGGCCTGACCTTCACAGTCCGGCGGCGACGATTCATCGCATCGCAGCAATCAGATCCCATGGGATGAAAGGGCGCCGTGCGG
>JBJTUJ010000333.1:0-3706 GCA_046080685.1 Cyanobium sp.
CCCTTCCGCCTTCAGGTTCTGCCCTTCCCGCCCCGGTTTGACCGGGGCTTTTTTTTGTCCGTCGGAGATGGATCCTCCTGCCGGGGGGCCTGGATGCGGTGGGCCCGGAGCAGGGTGTGCTCCAGGGGTTGGGGCAGGGCGGCCCCCAGGGCTGCGCTGAAGGTCTGGCGAAGCGCATCGATCGCCTGGTGGCCGAGCTGGGTTTCCAGCCAGAGCCGGTAGGGAGTCTCCTCGGCGAACCAGCGCTCCAGCAGGGGGGCCCCCAGCGTGAGGGACAGGCTTTCTCGCCAGGTGTTGTGATGAACCTGCCAGCCGCGATGCTCCAGGCCCTGAGCCATGAACCTGGCTTCCTGATGCTGGCCCCTCAGCCAGCTCTGCTCCAGTTCCGCCAGGTGCGCCTGTTCGTCGTCGCTGCTGCCGGGCTCCTCCCCCTGCCGGCGCCGCTTCCGTTGCCATTCCCGCAGGCTGGCGGCCGGGCCCAGCAGTGGCCGGCTGAACAGCAGCCGCACCTCGGCCTGCGGCGCCAGCCATCGCTCGAGCGCGTCGAGCCAGGCTTCGATCCCCGCTGAGGCCAGGCCGCGGAAGGGTTGGCGGGCCACCAGCCACTCGAAGCGGCCACCTACCGGGGGCTCCCCCAGCTGATGGGCCAGCTGCTGCGGTTGATCCGGGGGCAGCACCAGCAGCCGGGGGCGCTGCAGCTGATCGAGAATCTGGAGCTGGGCCTCCAGCCGTTCCTGCGCCACGGCATCGGTCACCCCGATCACCACCTCGCCCTCCAGTGCCTGCTGGAGAGGATCGAGGGCCCACAGCAGGGAGCGGGCCTCGAGCACCAGCACCCGATCCAGACGCCCGGGCAGCCCGGCCTGCCAGAAGCGCAGGCGCAGGGCCTCGAGCCTTTCGCCCTCGGCGGCGGCCTGGCGCCGCAGCCAGCGTTCCAGCTGGGGATCGTCGGGCCCACTGCTGAGCTGTTCCGGCTGGTCGAGGGCGGTTTCGGCGGCGGCGGCCAGCTGGGCGGCCCGGCGCTGCTGCAGCCGCGGCCGCAGGGCCCCTTCCCAGCCCTGGGTGCCGGGCTGCCAGAAGACTTCCCCCTGCAGGGCGGTGGGCAGGTACTGCTGGGCCACCCAGTGCTCCGCGTAGGCATGGGGGTAGCGGTAGCCCACGCCATCGCCGAAGGCCTTGCCGTCGCGGTTGGCATCCCGCAGATGGGAGGGCACCCGCTGGTCGGCGGCGCCGCGCACGGTGCGGATCGCATCGAAGAAGCCCAGGCTGCTGTTGCTCTTCTCGGTGCCCGCCAGGTAGAGGGCGGCATGGGCCAGGGGATAAAGCCCCTCCGGCAGACCGATGCGGTCGAAGGCGGCGGCGCAGGCCTCCACCACCACGATCGCCTGGGGATCGGCCAAGCCCACGTCCTCGCCGGCGGCGATCAGCATGCGGCGGAAGATGAAGCGCGGGTTCTCGCCCGCTTCCACCATCCGCGCCAGCCAGAACAGCGCCGCATCCGGATCCGAGCCCCGCAGGGATTTGATGAAGGCGCTGATGGTGTCGAAGTGGGCATCGCCCTGCTTGTCGTAGAGCACCGCCCGTTGCTGGATCGACTCCTCGGCGATCCCCAGATCGATCCTGATTACGCCCTCCGCATCCGGCGGTGTCGTTTCCACCGCCAGTTCCAGGGCGTTGAGCAGGCTGCGGGCATCACCGCCCGCCACGTCGATCAGATGGCCGGCCGCCTCGGGGACGACCACGACGCTTCGCTCGCCGTAGCCCCGTTCCCGGTCGCTGAGGGCCCGCTCCAGCAGCTGCCGCAGGTTGTCGGGCTGGAGGGGCTGGAGGCGGAACAGGCGGGAGCGGCTCACCAGCGCTTTGTTCACCTCGAAGAAGGGGTTCTCGGTGGTGGCGCCGATCAGGGTGACGGTGCCGTTCTCCACCCAGGGCAGCAGGGCGTCCTGCTGGGCGGTGTTGAAGCGGTGCACCTCATCGATGAACAGGATCGTGCGCAGGCCGTGGTGCTCCAGGCGCTGCTTGGCGGCGTCCACCTCGATGCGCAGGTCCTTCACCCCTGCCAGCACGGCGTTGAGGCTGCTGAAGTGAGCCCGGGTGCTGCCCGCGATGATGCGGGCCAGGGTGGTCTTGCCGGTACCGGGCGGGCCGTGCAGGATCAGGTTGCCGACGCGGTCGGCAGCGATCGCCCGCCGCAGCAGGCGGCCTGGCCCGAGGATCGCCTCCTGGCCGACGAAATCGTCGAGGCTGCGGGGCCGGAGCCGATCGGCCAGGGGCGCGATCCTGCTCAGGGTGAGCTCGCGCCGGTGGCTGAACAGATCGCTCATGGGGGCCCCGCGCGCCTCAGAACTTGCGCAGTTCCCGGCGGATCTTCAGGCGTTCCCCCGATGGGTTGGAGGGGATCAGCATCGGGAGGGTGAACAGCAGCAGCCCGCCGAGGGCCACCAGCACCAGAGGGATCCGCGCCCCCTGGCCGGCCGGGCCCGGCGGGGCTGGGCGCCGCCGACGGCGCTCGGCGGGCTCAGGGGCGGCCATTAGGCCAGCTTAGGCCGCAGGGCCCGGGATCCATTACGTTCCGGCTCGGCACCTCCGAGCGGGATCACGGCCCATGCTTCCCCCCCCCTGCTGCTTGACGTCGGCGGTCATCAGCTGGAGGCGGCGGAGACGATCCTCCAGGTGGGCCGGTTCCTGGTGATCGTGCTGGCGGCGCGCGCCATGCCGGAGCTGATGGTGCGCCTGCAGCTGCCCACGATCCTCGGGGAGCTGGTGGCGGGGGTGCTGATCGGCGTGTCGGGCCTTCACCTGATCCTCCCGCCCAACGCCCACGCTGAACTGAATGGCCTGATGGTGCACGGCGTCGCCTCCCTGACCTCGATCACCCCCGAGCAGGTGCGCGATCTCTACGACCACAGCTTCCCGAACCTCCAGGCCATCGCAAGCTCGGCCTGTTCAGCCTGCTGTTCCTCACCGGGCTGGAGTGCGATCTCGACGAACTGCTGGCCGTGGGCGTTCAGGCGACCACCGTGGCGTTGACCGGCGTGGTGCTGCCGTTCGCCCTGGGCACCTTCGGCCTGCATCAGCTGTTCCACGTGCCCCTGATGGCCGCGATCTTCGCTGGTGCGGCGATGACCGCCACCAGCATCGGCATCACCGCCAGCGTGCTCGGGGAACTGAAGTTCCTCAACTGCCGCGAGGGGCAGATGGTGATCGGCGCCGCCGTGCTCGACGACATCCTCGGCATCGTGATCCTGGCGGTGGTGGTGGCGCTGGGGGCGGGGGGCAGTTTCAGCCTCGGGCCCGTGGTGAAGCTGCTGCTGGCCGCAGTGGTCTTCGTGGCGGTGTCGCTGCTGTTGGGCCGCACCGCGGCCCCGGCGTTCGACTGGCTGCTCGATCAGCTCAAGGCCCCCGGCGAAGTGGTGGCCGCGGCCTTCGTGGTGCTCACCCTTTCCTGCCTCGCGGCACAGGCGATCGGGTTGCAGGCCGCCCTCGGGGCCTTTGCCGGCGGGCTGGTGCTCAGCGCCTCCCGCCATCGCCAGGCGATCGAGGAGGCCATGACCTCGATCGTGGCCCTGTTCGCCACCATGTTCTTCGTGCTGATCGGCACCGGCATGGATCTGGCGGTGCTCAACCCCCTGGATCCGGCCAACCACGAGGGACTGATCATGGCCGCGTTCCTGCTGCTGGCGGCGATCGTCAGCAAGCTGGCGGC
>JBJTUJ010000334.1:0-9968 GCA_046080685.1 Cyanobium sp.
GCGGTCAACTTCCGAAGTACATCGGCAGCACCGGTGGGCTGCTGAACTCCGCGGAAACCGAGGAGAAATACGCCATCACCTGGACCAGCCCCTCCGTCCAGGTGTTTGAGCTGCCCACGGGCGGCGCCGCCGAGATGAACGCCGGCGAAAACATCATGTATTTCGCCCGAAAGGAGCAGTGCCTGGCTCTGGGCACCCAGCTGCGCACCAAGTTCAAGCCCCGGATCGAGGACTACAAGATCTATCGCATCTATCCCGGCGGAGACACCGAGTTCCTCCATCCCAAGGACGGCGTCTTCCCCGAGAAAGTCAACGAGGGCCGCGCGATCGTGGGTCACAACCCCCGGCGCATCGGTGAGAATCCCGATCCCTCAAGCCTGAAGTTCAGCGGCAAGGCCACCTACGACGCCTGAGCTGCACCGCTGCGGAGCCGGTTCGACCGGCACCTATAACTACGGGGCCAGGAGCCCCGTTTTTTTTGCCTGCCCAACGATGCGATGACGGGTGCCGACAGCAGCCCTGACCGGGCCTCCTTCCTCGAACGTGCCACCCGGGAACGGGAACGGCCCGGGGGATGCAATCTGATCCCCCTCTGGAAACGCTGGCCGGCGGACCTGGAGACCCCGCTCACCACCTGGCTGAAGGTGGGGCAGGGCCGTGGCCACGGCGTGCTGCTTGAGTCGGTGGAGGGCGGCGAACGCCTTGGACGCTGGAGCTTCGTGGTGACCGATCCGCGGTGGATCCTCACCTGCCGCGGAGCCCGGGCCGAGCGCCGCTGGCGCCATGGCCGCCATGACGAACTCGAGGGCAACCCGTTCCAGCTGCTGCGCCAGTGCCTGGCTCCGCTGCGGCCCGAGCCGGTCCCCGGCCTGCCCCCCCTGGGTCAGCTGTTCGGGTTCTGGGGGTACGAACTGATCCGCTGGATCGAGCCCACGGTGCCGGTCCACCCCACCGATCCGGCCGGACCGCCTGATGGCTGCTGGATGCTGGCCGACAGCCTGCTGGTGTTCGACCAGGTGAAGCGCCAGATCACCGCCGTGGCCTACGCGGACATCGATCCCGACGGGGAGGCCGGCGGCGATGCCGATCAGGCCTGGCTGCAGGCGGCCGAGCGCATCGCCCTGCTGGAGGGGCGCATGCATGCCCCCCTCGACCCCCAGGTGAAGCCCCTCGACTGGCACGACGCCCAGCAGCACGACCTGCCCACCCGCAGCAACCGCGACCAGGGCGACTTCGAGCGGGCGGTGAGTGCCGGGCGGGAGCACATCGCCGCCGGCGACGTGTTCCAGCTGGTGCTCAGCCAGCGCCTGGAGGCCACGATCGAGCGGGATCCCTTCGCCCTTTACCGCAGCCTGCGGATGGTGAACCCCTCGCCGTACATGGCCTTCTTCGACTTCGGCGACTGGTACCTGATCGGCTCCAGCCCAGAGGTGATGGTGAAGGCCGAACCCGGCGAGCGGGGGGCGGTGCGCGCCTCCCTGCGGCCGATCGCCGGCACCCGCCCCCGCGGCCGGAACGAGGCGGAGGACCGGGAGATGGAGGCCGAACTGCTGGCCGATCCCAAGGAGCGGGCCGAGCACGTGATGCTGGTGGATCTGGGCCGCAACGACCTGGGCCGGGTGTGCCGGCCGGGCAGCGTGCGCGTGCAGGAGCTGATGGTGATCGAGCGCTACTCCCACGTCATGCACATCGTCAGCCAGGTGGAGGGGGAGCTGGAGCCCGCCCACGACGTCTGGGACCTGCTGATGGCCTGCTTCCCCGCCGGCACCGTCAGCGGCGCCCCCAAGATCAGGGCGATGCAGCTGATCCACTCCCTGGAGCCCGATGCCCGCGGCCCCTATTCCGGCGTCTACGGCGCCGTGGATCTCAGCGGCTCCCTGAACACGGCCATCACCATCCGCACGATGGTGGTGCTGCCCACGGCCGACGGACGCTGGCGGGTACAGGTGCAGGCCGGCGCCGGGATCGTGGCCGATTCCCGCCCCGCGGCCGAATACCAGGAAACCCTGAACAAGGCGCGGGGGATGCTCAAGGCCCTGGCCTGCCTGCAGGACATCCCCGAACTCACCGTGGGTGTGCCCCGATGAGCGGTCCCCTTCTGCTCAAGGGCTTCGAGGTGGAGATGTACACCGGCCGTCCTGACGGCACGGTGGTGGGCTGCGCCGCCGAGGCGGCGGCCGCGCTGGAGGGCTTCGTGACCGAGCCCGACAACCGCAACCTGGAGTACACCACCGCGCCGGACGCCAGCTATGGCCACCAGCTGGCCCTGCTGCTCGAGCCCAGGCAGCGGCTGCGCCGCTGGCTGGCCCCCCGGGGCCTCACCCTGCTGCCGGGCAGCGTGCTGAGCACGGGCGGAAGCGACACCTTCGTGCGCTCCGACCCGTCCAACCCCTACCACGGGTACATCGAAGACACCTACGGCACCCGCGTCGTCACCGCGAGCGTGCACGTCAACCTGGGCCTGGCGGCCATGGAGCCCCTGTTCGCGGGCCTGAGGCTGCTCCGCTGCGAAGGGGCCCTGCTGCTGGCCCTGAGCGCCAGCTCGCCTTTCCTCGACGGCGCCGGCACCGGGGCCCATTCCCAGCGCTGGCTCCAGTTTCCCCTCACCCCTCCCCTGGTGCCGCTGTTCACGGATCACGCCCACTACATCCGCTGGATGGAGGAGCAGCTGGCCGCCGGTTCGATGCACAACGTCCGCCACCTCTGGACCTCCGTGCGGCCCAACGGGGACGACCGTCCCCACGACCTCAACCGGCTGGAGATCCGCATCTGCGATCTGATCAGCGATCCGGCACTGCTGCTGGCGGTGACCGCCTTCGCCGAACTGCGCCTGCACCGGATGCTGGCCGATCCCGAGCGGCACGATCCCCTCCGCGCCAGCCGGCTCACACCGGCGGAACTGGCTCTGCTCGCCGATGCCAACGACCGGGCGGCGGCAGCCGCGAGCCTGGACGCCACCCTCAGCGACTGGCGCACGGGTGAGGCGATCGGTGCCCGCAGCTGGATCGCCCGCGAACTCGACGGCCTCACCCCCCTGGCGGCCGACCTGGGCCTGACGGCCACCCTCGCGCCGCTGGCCGACGTGCTGGCACGGGGGAACGAGGCGATGGTGTGGCTGGCCCGCCACCGCAACGGCGAGAGCGTGGCCGCGATCGTGGCGGGCGATGCGAGGGCCCTGGCGGAGCGGGAACAGGCCCTTGAGGCATGGCTTGCGACAGACACCTCCCACGCTTTGGGATGATCATGGGCAGCCCTCCCCCTTCCACCGCCCCTATGCGGCAGCCCCTCACCGCGCCCGCTGCCGCCAGCGCCGGTACCCCGCCGGAGACCCCGGCCGGCGTGATCCGGCTGCTCGGGGAGCGGCTGGAGCTGGTGGAAGACCTGTGGGAAACGGTTCTGCGCAGCGAATGCCCCCCGCCCCAGGCCGAGCGGCTGCTGAGGCTGAAGCAGCTGGCGGGGCCGATCAACGCCGAGGAGCTTGCCTCCGCCGAGGAGGAGGCCACCCTCCAGCAGGACACCAGCGAGGCGATCGTGGGCGTGATCCGCCAAATGGATCTGGCCGACGGTATCGCCGCAGCCCGGGCCTTCTCCCTCTACTTCCAGCTCGTCAACATCCTCGAGCAGCACATCGAGGAGGACAGCTACCTCGAGAGCCTCAAGACGGCCCCCGAAACCACCAGCAGCGACCCGTTCATGCCGGCCCTGGCCAGCCAGAGCGATCCCGCCACCTTCCGCCAGCTGTTCGAGCGACTGCGGGCCCTCAACGTGCCCCCCGCCCGGCTGGAGTCCCTGCTGGCCGAACTGGACATCCGCCTGGTGTTCACCGCCCACCCCACCGAGATCGTGCGGCACACGGTGCGCCACAAGCAGCGGCGGGTGGCGGCCCTGATCCAGAGGCTCCAGCTGGAGCGCCAGTCGAACCTCGACGACCAGCAGCGGCTGCGCCAGCAGCTGGAGGAGGAGATCCGGCTGTGGTGGCGCACCGACGAACTGCACCAGTTCAAGCCCTCGGTGCTGGATGAGGTCGACTACGCCCTGCATTACTTCCAGCAGGTGCTCTTTGATGCGATGCCCCAGCTGCAGCAGCGCATCCGCACGGCCCTGGCTGCCAGCTACCCCGACGTGGTGCCGCCGCGTGAGGCCTTCTGCACCTTCGGCTCCTGGGTGGGAGCCGACCGGGACGGGAACCCCTCGGTCACCCCGGAGATCACCTGGCGCACCGCCTGCTATCACCGCCAGCTGATGCTTGAGCGCTACGTGCGCTCGGTGTCTGACCTGCGCGATCAGCTCAGCATCTCGATGCAGTGGAGCCAGGTGAACCCGGCCCTGCTCGAATCGCTCGAGATGGACCGGCTCCGCTTCCCTGAGATCTACGAGGAGCGGGCGGCCCGCTACCGGCTCGAGCCCTACCGGCTCAAGCTGAGCTACGTGCTCGAGCGCCTGCGGCTCACCCTGCTGCGCAACCAGCAACAGGCCGAAGCCGGCTGGGAATCGCCCGGGGAAGCGCCGATGCCCGTGGTGGAGCCCGGCTTCGCCAACCTCTCCGCCATGCCCAGTCCGGAGCTGCACTACGGCTCGGTCGACGAGTTCCGGATCGACCTCGAACTGATCAAGGACAGCCTGGAGGCCACCGGACTGGGCTGTGAGGCCCTCGCAGACCTGCTCAGCCAGGTGCACATCTTCGCCTTCTGCCTGGCCAGCCTCGACATCCGCCAGGAGAGCACCCGCCACAGCGATGCCATCGATGAACTGACGCGCTACCTGCAGCTGCCGGTTCCCTACGGGGAGATGGACGAGCCGCAGCGGGTGGCGTGGCTGCTGGAGGAACTCCAGACCCGCCGGCCCCTGCTGCCCCCGGCGGCCCGCTGGAGCGATCCCACGGCCGAGACCATCGCCGTGTTCCGAATGCTGCAGCGGCTGCTGCAGGAGTTCGGCTCCCGCATCTGCCGCACCTACGTGATCTCGATGAGTCACACGGTGTCCGACCTGCTGGAGGTGCTGCTGCTGGCCAAGGAAGCCGGGCTGGTGGATCCGAAGGCCCGCCGTTCCGCCCTGCTGGTGATTCCCCTGTTCGAAACGGTGGAGGATCTGCAGCGGGCACCGGCGGTGATGGACCGGCTGTTCCGCGAGCCCTTCTACCGCGAACTGCTCACCGGCAACACCGACACCGCCCAGCCCCTCCAGGAGGTGATGCTGGGCTACTCCGACAGCAACAAGGACTCGGGCTTCCTTTCCAGCAACTGGGAGATCCACCGGGCCCAGATCGCCCTCCAGCACCTCGCCGATACCCACGGGGTGGCGCTGCGCATCTTCCACGGCCGCGGCGGATCGGTGGGTCGGGGTGGGGGCCCCGCCTACCAGGCGATCCTGGCCCAGCCCAGCGGCACCCTGCAGGGGCGCATCAAGATCACGGAGCAGGGGGAGGTGCTGGCCTCGAAGTACTCCCTTCCGGAGCTGGCCCTCTACAACCTGGAGACGGTCACCACCGCGGTGCTGCAGAACAGCATGATCAGCGCCCCGGTGGACGACACCCCCACCTGGAACACCCTGATGGAGCGGCTCGCCGCCCGCTCCCGCGATCACTACCGGGCCCTGATCCACGACAATCCCGACCTGGTGGCCTTCTTCCAGCAGGTCACGCCGATCGAGGAGATCAGCAAGCTGCAGATCTCCAGCCGGCCGGCGCGTCGGCGCAGCGGCGCCCGCGACCTCTCCAGCCTGCGGGCCATCCCCTGGGTGTTCGGCTGGACCCAGAGCCGCTTCCTGCTGCCCAGCTGGTATGGCGTGGGGCACGCGCTTCAGGTGGAACTGGAGAGCGACCCGGAGCAGATGGAACTGCTGCAGTTGCTCTATCAGCGCTGGCCCTTCTTCCGCATGCTGATCTCCAAGGTGGAGATGACGCTCTCCAAGGTGGATCTGCAGCTCGCCCGCCACTACGTGGAATCGCTGGGCCGGCCGGAGAACCGCGAGGCCTTCGACCGCATCTTCGAGGCGATCGCCAGCGAGTTCGTGCTCACCCGCGACCTGGTGCTGCGGATCAGCAACCACGGCCGCCTGCTCGACGGTGATCCGGCCCTGCAGCTGTCGGTCGATCTGCGCAACCGCACGATCATCCCCCTCGGCTTCCTGCAGGTGGCCCTGCTGCGGCGGCTGCGCGATCAGAACCGCCAACCGCCGATGAGCGAGGGCAGCCTCGGCAACGCCGACGGCGACGGCCGCACCTACAGCCGCAGCGAACTGCTGCGGGGGGCGCTGCTCACCATCAACGGCATCGCCGCCGGCATGCGCAATACGGGCTGAAGCCCCTGAACACCATCGCTTCCCTTCTGATTCCCTTCCGCGGCCAGCCGCCACCCCCCCGACTGCGGGAGGGGTACAGCCTGCTCAGCCAGGTGGAACCCCCGGTGGCGGAACTCAACCGGCTGCTGGAGCTGGGGGGCGACCGCAGCCGCCCCCCTGAGCTCTGGCAACGGGTGCTGGCCTGCAGCGCCTGGCACCTGAGCGTGTACAACCCCCAGCAGAAGCTGGTGGGCTTCGTGCGGGCCACCAGCGACCACGCCCTCAACGCCAACCTCTGGGACCTGATGGCCGATCCGCAGGATCCCGCCCGCGACGAGGTGCTGCTGGCGCTGTTGCAGGCGGCCCTGGGTCGGCTGCGGCGCGAACTGGCGGGGTGCAGCGTGTCGCTCTCAGCGCCGCCGGAGGCCCTGGCGGCGCTCGAGCACTGCGGCTTCCTGGTGGATCCGGGGGGCATCCGCGCCATGGGCCTGCGGCTGGAGGGACCCGGCCGCTGAGGCGACCGACCCGCGGCGGGAGCCCTGGGGTGGAGCCCCCATGAAAAAACCCTCCGGGGGGAGGGTGGTGGAGCAACGAGCATGGAGGGACTCGAACCCCCGACCCTCAGAACCGGAATCTGATGCTCTATCCAACTGAGCTACATGCCCACACGTGGCTCCAGTCTCAGCCGTGAGGCCTCCCCGCAGGAGCGGGCAGGGCAGACGCCTGATGGGGCTACCTTAACCGCCGACCGCCCCAGACCCATCCGGCTGCATCGCCTGGAGCTGCACCAGTTCCGCAACATCGCCGAGCTGAACTTGGAGCTCACGGCGCCGCGGTTGCTGGTGGTGGGCCGCAACGGCGAGGGCAAGTCGAACCTGCTGGAGGGCGTGGAGCTGCTGACGGCCCTGCGCTCCCATCGCTGCGCCAGCGACCGGGACATGATCGCCCACGGCCAACCCGCCGCCCGGCTGCGCGCCGACACCGGCGAGGGGGACCGCCTGGAACTGGAGCTGCGGCGACAGGGCGGGCGGCAGGCCCGGCGCAACGGCCGGCTGCTGGAGCGCCAGCTCGATCTGATCGGCCCCCTGCGCTGCGTAGGCTTCAGCGCCCTCGACCTCGACCTGGTGCGGGGCGAGCCTGCCCAGCGGCGCCAGTGGCTCGACCGGGTGGTGCTCCAGCTCGAGCCGCTCTACGGCGAGCTGCTCAGCCGCTACGGGCGCCTGCTGCGTCAGCGCAGCCAGCTGCTGCGCCGCGGACTGTCCCCGGACCAGCGGCAGGCGCTGCTGGATGCCTTCGACTGGCAGATGGCCGTGGTGGGCACCCGGCTGCACCGCCGCCGCGGCCGGGCCCTGCGGCGGCTGGAACCCCTGGCCCTCGGCTGGCAGGAACGGCTGGGGGGCGGCAGTGAACCCCTGCACCTGGCCTACCGCAGCGGCACGGTGCTGGAGGGGGAGGAGGCCGAGGAACCCTGGCGGGACCAGATGGTGAGCCAGCTGCGGCAGCAGCGGGCCGAGGAGGAGCGGCTCGGCCAGTGCCTGGTGGGACCGCAGCGCGACGAGATCGAATTCCGGCTCTCGCAGCATCCCGCCCGGCGCTACGGCTCGGCCGGCCAGCAGCGCACTTTGGTGTTGGCCCTGAAGCTGGCGGAACTGGAGCTGGTGCGGCAGGTGGTGGGGGCCCCGCCCCTGCTGCTGCTTGATGATGTGCTGGCCGAACTGGACCCTGGACGCCAGGGGCTGCTGCTGGAGGCGGTGGGGGAGGGCCACCAGTGCCTGGTGAGCGCCACCCACCTCGACGCCTTCGACGGGGGCTGGCGGGATGCCGCCCAGGTGGTGGAGCTGAGGGCCGGCACGCTGGCGGCCGGCTGACCCTGCTGATCCGGCTGAAGCCGGAGAAGCGGACAGCCGAACCCTGGGAGCGGCCAATCTGCGCGTAGGGTGTGGATCTGTATTCCGCCTGAATCCCTGATGAACCAGAGCCTGCCCTGCCTCCACCCCAACCCGGGATGGAACGGAGCTGCACCCTTGCAAGCCACCTCCGCAATACCCAGCACCACCGATACGGTCGGGAAACACTGCATCCTCGAGCTCTACAACTGCGACAGCGCCAAGCTCGACGACGAAGCCTTCCTCAGGGACACCATCACGTCGGCAGCGAAACGTGCCGGTGCCACCCTGCTCAACCTCATCACCCACCGTTTCGATCCCCAGGGCGTCACGGGGCTGGCCCTGCTGGCCGAATCCCACATCTCGATCCACACCTGGCCCGAGTCGGGCTACGCCGCCGTGGATGTGTTCACCTGCGGCGACCACACCATGCCTGAGAAGGCATGCCAGGTGCTGTGGGAGGAGTTGGGAGCGGGCAACCACAAGCTCACCAGCTTCCGCCGCGAGACGCCTGACTCAGTCGGCGAAACCGATCGCGATCCCCTGCTGGCCTTCGCCTGAGCCACCCGCTCCGGGCTGAACCCTGAACCACCCTGGGGCTGGGCCCTGAACCAGGGCCTCATCCCTATGTCAGTTCGCGGTTCAGCTTGCCGCTCACCAACCCCTCCAGATCCAGGGCCACGGCGCTGAAGCCCATCGCCCGGAACGCCGTCACCAGTTCGTGGCGCAGGTCCCCGGCCAGGAGCTCCATCGCCTGGTCCATGGCGGCGGCCGGCAGTTCGATGCGGGCAGTCTCCCCCTGGCTGCGCACCCTCAACTCGCGGATTCCCCGCTGCCTCAGCCAGTGCTCGGCGGCCGCCACCCGCCGCAGCCGGCCGGCGTTGATCGGCTCGCCGTAGGGGAAACGGGAGGCCAGACAGGGCTGGGCCGGCTTGTCCCACCAGGGGAGTCCGAGGGCTCGGGAGAGGCGGCGCACCCCTTCCTTGTCGATACCGGCCTCCGCCAGCGGGGAGATGACCCCGTGTTCGTGGGCGGCACGGATCCCGGGGCGGTGCTCGCCGAGATCGTCACGGTTGACCCCGTCGAGAACGCGGGCCTGGCCGGCGGCGGCGGCGATCGGGCCCAGCAGGGTGTGCAGTTCGCGCTTGCAGGCGTAGCAGCGGTCGTTGGGATTGGTGGTGTAGGCCGGATCGGCCAGTTCCGCCGTGGCGATCTCGCGGTGGCGCACCCCGAGCCAGGCGGCCTGGGCTCGCGCCTCCTCCCGCAAGTGGGGCGCAAGCGCGGGGGAGACCCCAGTGATGGCCTGGGCCCGCTCCCCCAGACGCTCCACCGCCAGGGCCGCCACCAGGGCGCTGTCCACCCCACCCGAATAGGCCACCACCACCCGCTCGAAACCGTCGAGCCGCTCACGCACCTGCCCGAGGGCCCGCTCCAGGGCCGGGGGCAGGCTGTCGAGCAGGGTGAGCGGGGGCCGGGCATCCATGGGGACCATCCTGGCGGGAGGACGGGCCGGCCTGGGTAGCATCCGGATCTGCCCCCCTTCCCGATGACCCCGCCCACCGGATCCACCCAGACTCCCCAGCGGGGCACCGGACGGGGCATCGGCATCCGCACTGCCGCCGGCAGCGACGAGCGCGCCCATGGCCAGCTGCACGTGTACGACGGCGATGGCAAGGGCAAGAGCCAGGCCGCGCTCGGCGTGGTGCTGCGGACCATCGGCCTCGGAATCTGCGAGCGCAAGCGCACCCGGGTGCTGCTGCTGCGCTTCCTCAAGGGTCCCGGCCGCTCCTACGACGAGGACGC
>JBJTUJ010000335.1:0-23328 GCA_046080685.1 Cyanobium sp.
GCCCTCCAGGTACGAGCTGGCAATGCCATGCGTGTACCAGGAGGTGGCGAAGGTGGTCCCGGTCAGCCAGCCGCCCAGCGCCAGATAGGCGGTAGGGAACAGCAGCAGACCGGACCACCCCACGAAAACGAAGCGGTCGCGCTTGAGCCAGTCGTCGAGGATGTCGAACCATCCCCTGGCCGCCGGCGCGCGTCCTACTGCGATCGTCATGAGGGTTGCTTCACGAAGCTTTACAACACAATGGTACGGAGATCGGCACCCCTCTGCGGGGCAACCCGGCCCCATTTGACGGAGAAATAAGCACAAGTGCCTAGGGAGTGGCCGGCGGGTCCGGTGCGCCAGACTCCCTTCTTCCCCAACAGTCTTCCATGTACGTCCTCGAGCTGTCCCTCCGGCTCAGCCCCATGCCCATCGCGGTGCAGCGCAAGGAACTGGCCGGGGCCCATGAGCTCTACGGCGAGGTGCGCCGCGCCCTGGAGAGCGGCCATCCGAAGGTGCTGGAGCTGACCTGCGAGAAGGACGAGCAAAAGCGGATCTCCCTGCTCTCCAGCGAGATCGTGGCGATTCAGATCTACGAGAAAACGGCCGGCGGTGGCGGCGCCCGGCGCCCCGGCTTCAGCTTCGAGGATTGAGCGCCACCGGGCCCATCGCGGCGGTGGAACCGTCCCTGCTGGTTGAAGACCTGAGCTTCGCCTGGGCCGATGGCCGGCTGGCCCTCGATGGCTGCGGCCTCCGCGTGCCCGGTCCTGGCCTCTGGATGTTGGTGGGCAGCAACGGCAGTGGCAAGAGCACCCTGCTGCGGCTGATCGCCGGCCTGATCGCCCCCCGGTCGGGCCAGATCCGCAGCACGGCCAAACCGGCTCTGGTGTTCCAGAACCCCGACCACCAGCTGTTGCTGCCGAGCGTGGGCAGCGACCTTCAGCTCGGGATGCCTCCGGACCTTCCGGCCGGGGAGGTGCCGGGACGCGTGGCCCTGGCCCTGGAGCAGGTGGGGCTGGCGGGCCTGGAGCGCCGCCCCATCCACACCCTCAGCGGCGGCCAGAAGCAGCGGCTGGCGATCGCCGGGGCCCTGGCCGGGGAGGCCGGCCTGCTGCTGCTCGATGAACCCACGGCGCTGCTGGATCCCGACAGCCAGCGCGACGTGCTGGCGCTGATCGGCCGCCTCTGCCACCGCCGGGAGAGCCCCCTGACCGCCCTCTGGATCACCCACCGGCTGGAGGAACTGGCGGGCTGCGACGGCGCGGCTCGGATGGAAAACGGCCGGATCGGCCCCTGGCAGAGCGGTCCGCAGCTGCGCCGCAGCCTCGACCCCTTGCCCGCGGGCAGGGCCGAAAGGTAGGTTCGTCCGGTCGGCACGGGGGCCATGGCTCCTGCACCGTCTGCCCGGGACACCGGCGCATTCCTCGGTAGCTCAGTGGTAGAGCGGTCGGCTGTTAACCGATTGGTCGCAGGTTCGAATCCCGCCCGGGGAGTTTTTCACCGTCACCAACCCTCCATCCTGCCTGGAGTGGAGGACAAGGGCTTTGGTGCGGCAACCCTGCGGCTTCAGGCCTTAACCCGCAACCCCAAGCGCGGATCAGCCGCTCCCGCAACCGAAACACCTGGAGAAATCCTGAAGATGCTCACGCGCCCCTCCTGGGCCACCGCCGCAGCAGTGCAGTCCTGCCAAGGGATCCGGGCGTCAGGGCCACCAGCACACCAACCCGCCGTGTCCGGGACGACACGCACGCCAACCCCTGCACGGCTGTGCGAAACCGGAGACAATGCGCCCATCGTCACCCGGTCCTGCCGTGCCGGAGCCCCAACGTCGCCATGAAGCCCTGCATCCTGCTCATCGAGGACGACAGCGACATGCGCGAACTCGTGGCCGGGCACCTGGAGCACGGCGGCTTCGATGTGCAGCGGGCCGATGACGGCATCAAGGGTCAGGCCCTGGCGCTGCAGTACGGCCCGGACGTGATCCTGCTCGACCTGATGCTGCCGAAGGTGGATGGGCTCACCCTCTGCCAGCGGCTGCGCCGCGACGAGCGCACCGCCCGGATCCCGATCCTGATGATCACCGCCCTCGGCGGCACCAAGGACAAGGTGAGCGGCTTCAACTCCGGGGCCGACGACTACCTCACCAAGCCCTTCGACCTCGAGGAGCTGATGGTGCGGGTCAAGGCCCTGCTGCGCCGCAGCGAGAGGGCCCCGCTCTCGAGCAAGCTCAACGAGATCCTGAATTTCGGCAGCCTCACCCTGGTACCCGAGCGCATGGAGGCGATCTGGTTCGACGAACCGGTGCGGCTCACGCACCTGGAGTTCGAACTGCTGCATTTCCTGCTGCAGCGCCACGGCCAGACCGTGGCCCCCTCCTTGATCCTCAAGGAGGTGTGGGGCTACGAGCCCGACGACGACATCGAGACGATCCGGGTGCATGTGCGCCATCTGCGCACCAAGCTCGAACCCGACCCGCGGAAGCCTCGCTTCATCAAGACCGTCTACGGAGCGGGCTACTGCCTGGAACTGCCCACCGGCGAGCAGATCGCGGCGCTCGAGCCCGTGATGCGCGAGGCCCGCGCCGCCCGCCCGCCCCAGGCACGGCCCAAGGGCGGCCAGGCGGCCTGAACCCGCTTCAGGCCAGGCCCGAGAGTTCCAGCAGCGCCACCTCCCAGGCCAGGCGCGGCTGAACGAAGGCCCGCAACTGGGAGCGCAGACGCTCCAGCCGCCGCAGGTCGGCGGCAGCCCCACCACGGCGCCAGCGGGCCAGCTGCCACCAGCTGAGCAGCCACAGCTGCTGCTCCCCCTCGAGGGCCTCGCAAAGATCACGGGCGAGGGCCAGCGCCTCCAGCGGCTCGGACCGGAGTTCCAGCAGCCGCGTCGCAAGCCCCTCGGGCAGCTCACGCCAGCGGCGCCGATGTTCCAGCAGGGCGCCGGGGGAGCCGGCCGCCAGTTCCAGGAGTTCCGGCGGATCAGCGGGATCGCCCAGGGTGAGCGGCCCGGCCCCGGCCTGACGCGCCAGCACCTGCTCCACCGTGTGCGGCCCGAGGCGCACGAAGGGGATCTGCTGGCAGCGGGAGTGGATCGTGCTCAACAGCTTCTCGGGGGCGGCGCTGATCAACAGCAGCAGCCCCTCTCCCGGTTCCTCCAGGGTCTTGAGCAGGGCGTTGGCCGCCCCCTCCGCCATCGACTCCACGCTCTCGATCACGACCAGCGGCCCGGGCGCCTCGACGGGATGCCGTGCGAGGAAACGCGCCACATCCCGCACCTGCTCCAGGCGGATCTGGGGGGCCGTGCGACGGCTCACCCCCTCCGCCTCCGCCTCCGAAGCCCGCACCAGCCGGCCCTGATGCAGGTAAGTGGGGTCCACCCAGAGCAGATCGGGGTGATTGCCCTGGGCCAGCCGCCGCCGCAGCACCGCGGGCCCGGCATCGCTCGGTGCCCCGGGGCCGATCACCCCCTCGAGGAAGCGCAGGGCTGCCAGACGCCGACCCACCCCCTCCGGCCCGGCGAACAGATAGGCCGGCGCGATCCTGCGCTTCTCCAGGGCCGCCGACAGCAGGACCACCGCTCGGGGCTGACCCAGCAGATCGTTGAACAGGCTCTCCATCCCCACCGTCTCAACCGGCATCGACACCGGGCGCCGGCGGCATCGGGAAGGCCTCCGCGAGGGCCCGGCGACAGGCGGCCGTGACCGTCTGCGGGGGGGCGTCAGCCGCAATGCGCCGCCAGCCACGCTGTGCCGCCTGAACGGCGAAACCGGCAGCCACCCGCTCGAGGAAGGCCGTTCCGGCGGCCTCGATCCGGTCGGCGGCCCGCTCGCGGCGCCGCGCCAGCGACTGCGCCAGAGGGAGATCCAGCCACAGGGTGAGATCGGGTCGCAGGCCGTCGGTGGCGATCGCTTCGAGCTGGGCGATCACGCCGCCATCCAGGCCGCGGCCCTGACCCTGGTAGGCGGCCGTGGAACCGGCGTAGCGATCGCTCAGCACCCAGTCGCCCGCCGCCAGCGCCGGGCGGATCACGGTCTGCACATGCTGGGCGCGGTCCGCGGCATAGAGCAGCAGCTCGGCGGCAGGGCAGGGGGCCTCCTGCGCGTCGGCGTGCAGCAGCAGCTGGCGCAGGGCCCGACCCAGGGGGGTGGCTCCGGGCTCACGGGTGCAGAGCAGGCGGGCGCAGGAGGGCAGCAGGCCGCTGTCGGGCAGCCAGGCTGCAAGGGCCTGGAGCTGGGTGGTCTTGCCGCAGCCGTCGATGCCCTCGAGCACCAGGAAACGGCCCCGGGGGCGGGGGGATGCGTCGCCGGAGCTATCCATGGGCACCTTCATGCCTCCGCAGGCGGCTGGATCCGTGGGGCAGCAACAGGGCGTTGACCACGACCGTGATTGAGCTGAGGGCCATCAGCAGCGCCGCCAGCGGCGGGGTGAGGCGCAGGGAGTAGGCGGGCAGCAGGGCGCCAGCGGCGATCGGGATCACGATCAGGTTGTAACCGAAGGCCCAGAGAAGGTTCTGGCGCACCTTGGCCATCGTGGCCGCGGCGATGGTCAGCGCCTCGATCACCCCACCGAGCCGATCGCCCATCACCACCAGGCCGGCACTCTCCTGAGCGATCTGGGTGCCGGTGCCTACGGCGATCCCGAGATCCGCCGCCGCCAGGGCGGGCGCATCGTTGATGCCATCACCCACCATCGCCACCACCCCCCGGGAGCGGGCCGCCAGGATCCGCTCCAGCTTCTGCTGGGGCCTCAGCTCCCAGGCCAGTTCGCCGGTCTCGAAGCCGAGCCGCTGGCCGAGCCGCCGCACCGAAGCGGCCCGATCACCGCTGAGCAGCCCCAGCCGCAGGCCTCGCTGCCGCAGTGCCGCGAGGGTGTCAGCGGCATCGCGGCGCGGCTGGTCCTCCACCGCCACCAGGGCCAGCAGGGTGGAGCCGGCCGCCAGGGCGAGCACGGTGGCACCGTCAGCCTCCAGGGCGGACTGACGCTTGAGGGCGGTGTCGTCGCAGACCACGCCCTGCCCAATCAGCCAGCTGAGCCGGCCGAGACGCAGCAGCGGGGCGGCCAGCTCCGGCAGCGGGTCCCTCAGCAGGGCCTGCACCCCGTCCCCCGCAAGGCTGCGGCCCTCCTGCAGCGGCAGTGGCGGCAGCCGGCGGCGCTGGGCCTCCTGCAGCAGGGCATGGGCGAGGGGATGGCGGCTCTGGCTCTCGAGACTGGCCGCCAGCTGCACGATCCTCTCCTCGGTCACGGGGGCGAGCGGCTCGACTGCCGCGACCAGGGGGCGTCCCAGGGTCAAGGTGCCGGTCTTGTCGAACAGCACCTCCTGGAGACGGGCCGCCATCTCGATCGCGTCGCCGCCGCGGAACAGCAGGCCGGAGCGGGCCGCCAGGCCGTTGCCGACGGTGATCGCCGTGGGGGTTGCCAGGCCGAGCGCACAGGGGCAGGCCACCACCAGCACGGCGATCGCCAGTTGCAGGGCGAGGGTGAAGGGCGTGAGCGTCCCGGCCGCCGCCATCGGCCCATGGGCACCATGCATCGCCAGGGGCGAGCCGGGCGCCACCCGCAGCACCTGGGGCCAGAGGTGGGCGCCGGCCAGCCACCAGAACAGGAAGGTGGCCGCCGCCAGCAGCAGCACCGCCACCGCGAAGCGACCCGCCACCCGGTCGGCGAGGCCCTGGATCGGCGCCTTGCGCGCCTGGGCCTGCTCCACCAGCTGCACGATGCGGGCAATGGCGCTCTCCGCGCCGCTGCGACGCACCTCGAGCTGCAGCGGCGCCGACAGGTTGAGGCCGCCCGCCGCCAACTCCTGACCCACGCCAACGGCCTCGGGCATCGATTCCCCCGTCAGGGCCGACAGATCGACCGCCGACTCCCCCTCGCAGACCACTCCATCGACAGGGATGCGATCCCCCGGCAGCACCTGCACCCGGTCGCCGGGCCGCAGGCCCCCAACCCGCACCTGGCGGGGGGGGCCATCGCCGAGCATCAGCAGGGCGTCGTCGGGCTGCAGACCGGCGAGCTCCTCGATCGCCCGGCCGGTGCGCCAGCGGGCGCGCTCCTCCAGGAAGCGACCGGCCAGGACGAAGCCCAGCAGCATCACCGGCTCGTTGAAGAAACAGGGCCAGCCGCTGGCGGGCTGCAGCAGTCCCACCAGGCTGGCCAGCCAGGCGCTGCCCACCCCCAGACCCACCAGGGTGTCCATGCTGGGCATGCCGGCCAGGGCCGAGCGGGCCCCCTGCAGCAGGATCGAGCGGCCCGGACCGGCCAGGGCCGCGGTGGCCACCAGGCCATGGACCCAGGGGCTGGCCAGCAGGCCCCAGGGGTCGTGCCAGGGGAGCTGGCCAGCATCGGCCAGGTGGCCCAGCCCCGAAACCAGCACCAGCACCAGGGCCACCATCAGCTGGCGCCAGCGCTGCCACCAGTCCCGCTGCCGGCGGCGCTCCATGAGGCTGTGGGGCAGGCTCTGGCCGCCCTCGCGCAGGCGGGCCGCAAAGCCGAGGGTCGCCAGGCTGGCCAGCACCGGGGCAAGCAGATCGATCTCGCTGCCGCTGGCCGCCGCCTCAGGGGCGGGCGCTGCAGTGATGGCGGTGGCGTTTCGATCCTTTGCCGCAGCCACAGGCGCCAGCGCCGGGTCCAGCTCCAGCCAGGCGGTGCGGGTGAGCAGGTTGACGCTGGCGGCCCGCACCCCGGGCTGCTGCAGCAAACGCTGTTCGACGGCGCGCACGCAGCCGCCGCACTTCATGCCGTCCACCTCCAGCAGCAGCGTCAGGGGCGGTTGACGTGGAGCCTGAGAAGGGGACTCCGGCCGAGGGAATGCGGGGGGCGACGGCTCAGGGATCGCCGCCACAGGAACGGACGGATCAAGGCTCACCCGCTCGCTGCGTGCGGGCCGGTTGGAAGCGGAGGGGACCAACGGCAGCAGGCCAGGGACTCGGGGGCCCAAGGCTAGGAAGGTCCAGGCCAGCAGCCCCGCTCCCGGAGGGACGGGGCAGGATGGTGGGCAGATCCAGACAGCTCGCCGTGCCCCGCTCCCAGCGCAACGACAACTTCATCGACAAGAGCTTCACGGTGATGGCGGATCTGATCGTCAAGCTGCTGCCGATCGATCCCAAGGCCAAGGAGGCTTACGTCTATTACCGCGACGGGCTCTCGGCCCAGAACGATGGGGACTACGCCGAAGCCCTGGACAACTACGAGGAGGCGCTGCGGCTGGAAGAAAACTCCGTCGACCGGGGCGAGATCCTCAAGAACATGGCGATCATCTTCATGAGCACCGGCGACGAACAGAAGGCCCTCGACTTCTACGGCCAGTCCCTGGAGGCCAACCCCAACTCGCCGTCCTGCCTCAAGAACATGGGACTGATTTACGAGAAATGGGGCCGCATCGCCGCCGAGAGCGGTGACCAGGACACGGCCGACCGCTGGCTGGACATGGCCGCCGAAACCTGGGGCAAGGCGGTCAAGCTCTACCCCGGCGGCTACCTCGACATCGAGAACTGGCTCAAGAGTTCGGGTCGCAGCAATGTCGATGTGTATTTCTGAGGCGGAAGACTCCGCCATGGCCATCCCCACCACCCCATCTTGATTCCGTGCTCAGTCGCCGCATGCTGCTGCGAGGTGGTCTCGGGATCGCCCTGGGGTCATCCCTGCTGCCGCTGAGCTGCCGCGCGGGCCCGATCATCCGTCGGATCCTCCCCCAGGGCCGCCACCAGGGCCTCGGCCACCGAACCGGCCTCAAGCAGCTGCAGGCCCAGGGACGCCGCCTGCCCCCCCAGGCCACTGCCGCGGGGCACCACCGCCCGCACGAACCCCAGCCGGGCGGCCTCCTGCAGACGCAGCTCCAGCTGGCCCACCGGCCGCAGCTGGCCCCCGAGCCCCAGTTCCCCCACCAGCACCGTGCCCGCCGGCAGGGTGAGATCCCGGTGGCTGGCCACCACCGCCGCGGCCACCCCCAGGTCGGCCGCCGGCTCCTCCACCTCCAGGCCGCCGGCCACCGCCAGGTAGCAGTCGAAGCGCGACAGCGGCAGGCCCAGATGCTTCTCCAGCACCGCCAGGATCTGATGCAGCCGATTGGCGGCGATGCCGGTGGCGGTGCGGCGCGGGCTGGCGTAGCTGGTGGGGCTCACCAGGGCCTGCAGCTCCACCACCAGGGGGCGGGTGCCCTCGCAGGCCACGATCACACCGCTCCCCGGCGACGGACCCTCGCCGCCGAGGAACAGTTCGCTGGGATTGCTCACCTCAGCGAGCCCCCGATCGCGCATCTCGAACACCCCGAGCTCGTGGGTGGCCCCGAAGCGGTTCTTCACGGCCCGCAGCAGGCGATGGCTGGCGAAGCGGTCGCCCTCGAAGGTGAGGACCGCATCCACCAGGTGCTCGAGCACCTTCGGACCAGCCAGCATGCCCTCCTTGGTGACGTGGCCCACCAGCAGCAGAGCGGTGTCCTGGCGCTTGGCGATCCGGGCCAGGGCGGCGGCGCAGTCCCGCACCTGGGACACCGAACCGGGGGCGCTGCCGAGTTCGGCATCGTGCAGGGCCTGGATGCTGTCGATCACGGCCACCGCCGGCCGCAGGCTCTCCAGTTCCTGGAGCACCAGCTCGAGGTCGGTTTCCGCCAGCAGGCGCAGTCCCGGCCCGCCGTCGCCCTCGCCCGGCTCTGCGGTTTCGGCCCCATCACGCTCGGCCAGACGCCGCCAGCGCAGCTTCACCTGCTGGGCCGACTCCTCGGCGCTCACATACAGCACCGGCACGCGGGCGGCCATCGCCCGGGCGCTCTGGAGCAGCAAGGTGCTCTTGCCGATCCCCGGATCCCCCCCCAGCAGCACGAGGGAGCCGGGCACCAGGCCGCCGCCCAGCACCCTGTCGAGCTCGCTGTAGCCGCTCGCCAGCCGCTGCAGGGGGCGCTCGCCCACTGCCTGGATCGGTTCGGAGCGCCGCGGCCCGCCCGGCTCGGCCGCCGGCGCCACGGGGCGACGGCGGCGGCTGTCGGCCGCGGCCTCCTGCTGCTCCACCAGGGTGTTCCAGCCGCCGCAGCCGGCGCAGCGGCCGAAGAACTGACGGGTGCGGGCCCCGCAGGCCTGGCAGACGTAGTGGGAGGTGGCGCGGGGCACGGGCAGAGAGGAGCGGGCTTCTATGAAGAAAGGTGGCGTTCGGTGAATTCATGGCCCTCGGCCCTTTTCAGTGGGCCTCATCCATGGCTACGCCGTCCGGCGTGATGACTGGCTCGATGACGGCCTCCGCCCCCAGCGCCAACGGCGCCAACCACGGCAAAGAGACCATCCTCGTCGTGGATGACGAGGCCAGCATCCGCCGAATCCTCGAGACGCGCCTCTCGATGATCGGCTATCAGGTGATCACCGCCTGCGACGGCGAGGAGGCCCTGGAGGCCTTCCACCGCAGCCACCCGGATCTGGTGGTGCTCGACGTGATGATGCCCAAGCTCGACGGCTACGGCGTCTGCCAGGAGCTGCGCAAGGAATCCGACGTGCCGATCGTTATGCTCACGGCCCTCGGAGATGTGGCCGACCGCATCACCGGCCTCGAGCTCGGCGCCGACGACTACGTGGTCAAGCCCTTCAGTCCCAAGGAGCTGGAGGCCCGCATCCGCTGCGTGCTGCGCCGGGTGGAGAAGGAGAGCGTGGCCGGCATCCCCAACTCCGGGGTGATCCAGGTGGGCGACCTGCGGATCGACACCAACAAGCGCCAGGTGTACCGGGGCGACGAGCGCATCCGGCTCACGGGCATGGAGTTCAGCCTGCTGGAGCTGCTGGTGAGCCGCTCGGGCGAGCCCTTCAGCCGCGGCGAGATCCTCAAGGAGGTGTGGGGCTACACCCCCGAACGTCATGTCGACACCCGGGTGGTCGACGTCCACATCTCACGGCTGCGTTCCAAACTGGAGGATGATCCTGCCAACCCCGAGCTGATCCTCACGGCCCGCGGTACCGGCTACCTCTTCCAGCGCATCGTTGAACCCGTTGCCTCCGAAGGAACCTGACTCCGGCGAGCGTCGTCCGGCTCCCTACCGGACCCGCACCGGCCGCACCAAGCCGAGCCGCGCGATCCGCCGCCTCGTCATCTGGTACCGGCGCAACGCCGCGGTCACCACGCTGGTGGACACGGCCTCCGCACTGGTGGACACCGCCTCGGCCGCCGGCAATGTGGCCGGCAGCGTGGCCGGGGCGGCGGGCAGCGTGGCCGGCGCCGCCACCTCGGTGGCCGGCTCGGTCCTCCAGCCCCTGGTGTTCGATCCTCTGCGGCGCCTGCAGCAGGGCCCCGGCGGCGTGGAGACCCTGGCGGTGGGCGATGCCGAGCGGCTGTGGGTGGCGGTCGACGGCATGGGCGGCGACCACGCCCCGGGCCCGATCCTCGAGGGATGCCTGCGGGCGGTGGAACTCCTGCCCCTGCGCGTCCGCTTCGTGGCCGAGACCGGCCCCCTGCAGCAGGCCATCCGCAGCATGGGCCTCCAGGACGACCTCAACGAGGCCGTGGCCCTGGGGCTGATCCAGATCGTGCCCAGCGGGCCCTCGGTGGGGATGAACGAGGAGGCCACCGTGGTGCGGCGCAAGCGGGACGCCAGCATCAACCTGGCGATGGACCTGGTGAAGCAGGGTCAGGCCACGGCGGTGTACTCCGCGGGCAACTCCGGCGCGGTGATGGCCTCGGCCATCTTCCGGCTGGGCCGGCTGCCCGGCATCGACCGCCCTGCCATCGGCGCCCTCTTCCCCACCAAGGACCCGGATCAGCAGGTGCTGGTGCTCGACGTGGGCGCGAACATGGACTGCAAACCCGACTGGCTGCACCAGTTCGCCCTGCTGGGCAACATCTACAGCCGTGACGTGCTGCAGGTGAGGCGCCCGCGCATCGGCCTGCTCAACATCGGTGAGGAGGAGTGCAAGGGCAACGATCTGGCCCTGCGCACCCATCCGCTGCTGGTGGCCGAACCGCGCATCCGCTTCGCGGGCAACTGCGAAGGCCGCGACGTGCTCTCCGGCAACTTCGACGTGGTGGTGTGTGACGGCTTCACCGGCAACGTGCTGCTCAAGTTCCTCGAATCGGTGGGCAGCGTTCTGCTCGACGTGCTGCGGGCCGAGCTGCCCCGCGGCCGCCGCGGCAAGGTGGGCTCGGCCTTCCTGCGCAGCAACCTGGTGCGCATCAAGAAGCGCCTCGACCACGCCGAGCACGGCGGCGCCCTGCTGCTGGGGGTCGATGGCATCTGCGTGATCGGCCACGGCAGCAGCAAGGCCCTCTCGGTGGTGAGCGCCCTTCGCCTGGCCCATTCCGCCGCCAGCCACGGCGTGATGGACGACCTCCACGCCCTGCAGGCCAGCGGTGCCGATGCCGCTGCCGCCTGTGGTTGACTGAGCCCCAACCGCGGGCTGAACGAGTGGCGTCCGGCGCAGGCAACACGAGCCTCGGCTCCCCGGGCATGCGGCTGGTGGGCTGCGGCAGCGCCCTTCCTGTCGCCTCGATCACCAACGACGCCCTGAGTGCCCGGGTGGACACCAGCGACGAATGGATCCGCAGCCGCACCGGCATCGGCGCGAGGCGGGTGGCCGGGCCGGGGGAAACGGTCACCACCCTGGCGGCGGATGCGGCCAGGGCCTGCCTGGCCCATGCCGGCTGGGAGCCGGACGACGTGGACCTGATCCTGCTGGCCACCTCCAGTCCCGACGACCTGTTCGGCACGGCCCCCCGGGTCCAGGCGGCGCTGGGCGCGCGGCGCGCAGTGGCCTTTGATCTCACCGCGGCCTGCAGCGGCTTCCTGTTCGCCCTGATCACCGCCGCCCAGTACATCCGCGGCGGCACGATGCGGCGGGTGATCGTGATCGGCGCCGACCAGCTCAGCCGCTGGGTCGACTGGGACGACCGGCGCACCTGCGTGCTGTTCGGCGACGGTGCCGGCGCCGTGGCGGTGGAAGCAGGCCCTGACGGCGCCGACGACCTGCTGGGCTTCCGCATGCGCTCCGACGGCAGCCGCAACGCCTGCCTCACCCTGGCCCAGACGGAGGTGCACCGTCCGCTGATCAGCGATCTCTCCTCGCAGACCGGAGGCTTCGCCCCGATCCACATGAACGGCCAGGAGGTCTACAAGTTCGCCGTGCGCGAGGTGCCGGCGGTCCTGGCCGAGGTGCTGGAGGGCTGCGGGGTCAGGGCGGGCGAGCTCGACTGGCTGCTGCTGCACCAGGCGAACCAGCGCATCCTCGACGCGGTGGCGGAGCGCTTCTCGGTGCCCGCCGAGCGTGTGCTCAGCAACCTTGCCGCCTACGGCAACACCTCCGCCGCCACCATCCCGCTGATGCTCGACGAGGCGGTGCGCGACGGCCGGATCCGGCCGGGCCAGCGGATCGCCAGCAGCGGCTTCGGTGCTGGCCTCAGCTGGGGCGGGGCCCTGCTGCGCTGGAGCGGCCCCGCTCACTGAGGAGGGCAGGTGGGGCGCCAGTGGCCGATCCGGTCGCGGCGTAGCCTCGAGCACCGCAACGACAACGGCATCGATGGGCATCGCCTGGGTGTTTCCCGGTCAGGGTTCGCAGAAGACCGGCATGGCGGCCGGTGTGCTCGACCTGCCGGGGGCCCGGGAGCGCTTCGCCCTCGCCTCCGACCTTCTGGGGCGGGATCTGCTGGCGATCTGCCAGGGCGAACCGCAGGGTGGCGAAGCAGAGGGTGGAGAGGCAGAAGGTGGCGGCGGGCCCACGGATCTGAACGACACCCGCAACACCCAGCCGGGCCTGTTCGTTGTGGAGAGTCTGCTGGTGGATGCCCTGCGCGCCCAGGGGCGCCTGGCCGATCGGGTGGCCGGCCATAGCCTCGGCGAACTGGTGGCCCTCTACGCCGCAGGCGTGTTCGATGCGGCAACGGGGCTGCGGCTGATGCAGCGCCGCAGTGAACTGATGGCCGCCGCCGGCGGCGGCGCCATGACCGCGGTGATCGGCTTCGACCGCGACGTGCTGGAGGAGCGGGTGGCCGCCACCGAAGGGGTGGTGATCGCCAACGACAACAGCGAGGCCCAAGTGGTGCTCTCCGGCACCCCGGAGGCGGTGGCGGCGGTGTGCGGCGCCATCACCTGCAAGCGGGCGGTGCCGTTGCCGGTGAGCGGCGCCTTCCATTCCCCGTTCATGGCCGAGGCGGCCGAGGCCTTCGCCGCCGAACTGGCGCCGATCCCCTTCGCCGATGCCGTGATCCCGGTGCTCAGCAACACCGACCCCACCCCCGAGAGCTCCGGCGAGGCCCTCAAGCGGCGGCTCACCTCCCAGATGACCCGCGGCGTGCGCTGGCGGGAAATCATGGAGCTGCTGGTCGCCGATGGGGTGGACACGGCGGTGGAGATCGGACCGGGCAACGTGCTCAGCGGCCTGATCCGCCGGAGCTGCGACGGCGTGGCCACGGCCCAGGTGGCCGGCGCCGCCGACCTGGAGGTATGAGCCGCACGCCGATCGGACCGGTGCGGCGGGTGCTGCGCCGCCGCCGCCGGCCGGTGGACCCCCCGGCCCTGCTGAGGACCCCGCGCCCGAGCCTCACCTACCGGCTGATCAGCTACCTGCTCGTCTTCCCCCTCTACCGGCTGCTGTTCCGGGGCCGCACAGCCGGCAACGACAACGTGCCGCTGGACGGGGCGGTGGTGGTGGTGGCCAACCATGGCTCCCACCTCGACCCTCCCCTGCTCGGCCACGCCCTCGGCCGCCCGGTGGCCTTCATGGCGAAGGCCGAACTGTTCAAGGTGCCGATCCTGGGGCCGATCATCCGGGCTTGCGGGGCCTATCCGGTGGCCCGGGGGGCCAGCGACCGCGAAGCGATCCGCGTGGCCACCGAACGGCTGCTGCAGGGCTGGGCCACCGGCGTGTTCATCGACGGCAGCCGCCAGGACAACGGCCGGGTCAACGATCCCCAGCCCGGCGCCGCCCTGTTGGCGGCCCGGGCGGGAGTGCCCCTGCTGCCGGTGGCGATCGTGAACAGCAACCGGGCCCTCGGCCCCGGTCAGTCCAGCCCACGGCTGGTGCCGGTGCACATCCGGATCGGGACCCCGATCCCACCGCCGGCCTCCCGGCGCCGGGCCGATCTCGATGCCGTCACCCGCGCCTGCCAGGAGCAGATCAACCAGCTGCTGGATCTCGGCCTGATCAGCGGACGCCAGCTCGGTCCAGCCAGGGAGCGATGTGCACTGCCGCCCAGCCCCGCAGATCCCGGCCGCTGATCACCCAGACCACCGCCCGCGCCGTATCGCCCCACAGCTTGCGCCGGCCCTCCTGCACGCACAGATCGCCGCAGGGCACGGGCACCGGTGTGAGGTGGATGCCGCGGCTGCCGGCCACGATCCGCCCCACCAGCAGCGCCCGCTGCATGTGGTCGCTGCTGGTGACCAGCAGGGCATGGCGGATGCGGGCTCGGCGCAGGTCGTCGACCAGGGAGGTGAAGTTCGAGACCGTGTCCACCGCCCGGTAGTCGAGCCGCACCCGATCGGCCGGCAGCCCTTGCTGCTCCCGGAACAGCCAGGTGGCGTACTCCGGATTGGTCCCACCGCTCACCACCACCGGCAGCCCATCGACGCGAGCCAGCCGTGCCGCGGCCTTCTCCCGGTCGACGTCCCCGCCCAGCACCAGGATCATCTGGGGCGGCGGCGGCGTGGGCCACCACCAGCCGCGCGAAAGCCACAGCAGGGCGCAACCGGCCGCCGCGAGCCACCAGCGGCGAAAGAAGCGCCGACGGCGCGGGGGCGGCTTGGGCCGCTTTCGTGGGGCCGTGGCGCCGGCCCGGGGGTGCGGCTCGCCGGCTGAGCGGCGCGGGACGCGCTGGCGGGGGACGCGCTGGCGGGGGACGGGACCGCGCACCCTCACACCCCCGCTCCGACCGGACTGGTGGAATAGAGCGGCAACACCGGAGCCCAGGGGGCGCTCAGGCGGCAGCGGGCCGCATCCTGACCAAAGGCCAGCAATTCCGCAGCATCCTGCGGCAATTCCGGAGCCGCGGCCAAGCGCGGGGCCGCCTCGGCGCCGGCCTGGAGAGCTGCCGCATCGAGGTCGTGGGCCTGGCGATAGAGGCGTGGTGGCAGCGGTTCGGCGATGCCGCCGAGATCCTCGGGATCGGCCGCGTAGAGACCGGCCACCTGGCCGTGGCGTGGCAGGTCCTGCACCAGCCAGAAGGGGCCCATGGCCGGGGCCGTCCCCTGGCGATGGAGCCGGCGGGCCATCAGCCGGAAGCTGCTGATGCCATCGAGGGGGAGGGCCAGCTGCTGGGCCAGGGTGCGGGCCACCACGATCGTGAGGCGCGTGCCGGTGAACCCCCCCGGCCCCGTGGCCACCGCCAGACGGCCCAGGCGGGTCCAATCAGCGGCGGGCAGCACGGTTTCGATGCAGGTCAGCAGCTGGTTGGAGAGGCCCCGCCCCAGGGGGAAGGCGGCCAGAAGGGGAACCTCCGGCTCGGCAGTGAGCGACTGGAGCGCCACCCCGAGGGTGTCGCTCGAACTGTGAAGGGCCAGCAGCAGGGGTCCCGGCGGGGGAGAACTCATGGGGGCAGGGGAGCGCCGGGCCTGAGCCGGGCCCAGCGGCCGGGGTCGGAGTGGAAGTCGTCACAGGTGCGCACGTCCCATTCCACCCCCACCTGTCCCGCCGGCAGATCGCGCACCTGGACGTGGATGCGCGGGGAACGGGGCCGCAAGTCAGGAGAGGCGCAGAGGTGAGGGACACCGTGCTGCCGTTCGACCGCGTGGTAGGCCTGACAGCGGTCGACCCAGTGGCAATCCACGCAGATGCACATGCCGCAGGGATTCTCGCGGATGCCCATTGTGACCTGCGAGCGCCAGGAGATGGCCCGCCGGCTGTGGCGGCGGCTGGAGCCTGAGCGGTGGCCGGTTCCTCCGGACGCCTTCCCCGCCGGCACGGCCCTGGTGGGCGGTGCCGTCCGCGACGGCCTGCTGGATCGCCTGGGGAAGAGGCCCGACCTGGATCTGGTGGTGGAGGGGGACGCGATCGCCCTGACGCGACGCCTGGCACGCGGCCACCACGGCAGCTGCGTGGTGCTGGATGCCGGCCGGTCGATCGCCCGGCTGGTGGTGCGGGGCTGGACGATCGACCTGGCCCGCCGGATGGGCGACGACCTGGCCACGGACCTGGCCCGCCGCGACTACAGCGTGAACGCGATCGCCCTGCCCCTGGCCGACCCGGATCACCCCCTCGAACTGGTGGATCCTCAGGACGGGCTGCCGGATCTGGCTGCCGGGCGATTGCGGGCGATCGGTGAGGCCAACCTGCTCGACGATCCTCTGCGGCTGCTGCGGGGTCTGCGCCTGGCCGCCGAGCTGGCGTTCGAGCTGGAGTCCGAAACCGCAACCTGGATCCGCAACCACGCCGCTCGCTGCGGCACCGTGGCCGGAGAGCGGGTGCTGGCGGAGCTGGAACGGCTGGCCGCCGTGGCGCAGGGGGGGGAACGCTGGCTGGCCCGGGCCGTGGATGACGCCCTGCTTGCCCCCTGGGGGGCCCCAGCGCCGGCTCCAGGCGCCCTGGTGGGCCTCACAAAGGAGGGGGCGGAGCTGCGGGGCCTGACTCCGCAGGAAGCGGAGTGGGCCCTGCCCCTGGCCCGGCTGGCCACGGTGCTGGATGGAGGGGCCCTGGCCGGCCTGCGCGCCAGCCGGCGCCTCCAGCAGCGCTGCGTCCAGCTGCGCCGACACTGGGCGCTGGTGGAGGACAGCCAGAACGGGGGCGGCAAGGCCGCTGGCGAGGGCGTTGGCGAGGGCAGTGGGGCCGATCCCCTCACCAGGCTGGCGGAGCCCGAACGCCTCACCCTGCAGCGGCAGCTGGAGGCGGATCTGCCGGCCTGGCTGCTGCGACTGCCCGTCGCCACCGCCCGCGACGCCCTGCCGCGCTGGCGGAACCCGGCCGACCCCCTGTTCCACCCCCGCTCCCCCCTGGACGGACGAACCCTGCAGGGGGCGCTGGGGCTGGGCGCCGGACCGGAACTGGGGCGCCTGATCGATCACCTGACCCGGGAGAAGGCCTTCGGCCGCCTGGGCCAGGGGGATGGCTCCGATGGGCGGACCTTGACCTGCGCGCGCCAGTGGCTGGCGGAGCGGGAGGGTCGCCATGGTTAACTTCACAGGCAACGGCGTGTTCCTTCGCCTGCCAGATTTTTCTCCTGACTTCCCCCCCATGAGCATTCGTCTCTATGTCGGCAACCTGCCGCAGACTTTTGATGCCAAAGAGCTTGAAGCTCTGTTCACCAGCGTCGGGGAGGGGGTGCGCTTCAAGGCGGTCAACGACCGGGACACCGGTGTGTGCCGCGGTTTCGGCTTCGCCAACGTCGACGACCAGAAGCTCGCCGACACCGTGATCGAGCAACTCAACGGCCGTGACTTCGGTGGCAACACTCTGCGCATCGAGGTCTCCGAGCGCCGTGACAGCCGCAGCGGCGGCCCCACCGAGCGTCGCAACGGCATCGCCCCCACCACCAACGTGGCCCGCAAGGCCGCGAACAAGGTGGTGCACGCCGACAGCGTCGACAGCGAAGCCCCCGATCCCCGCTGGGCCGGTGAGCTGGCCAAGCTCAAGAGCCTCCTGGCCGACCAGAAGGTCGGTGTCTGAACCGGTGCCCGGCGACCCCGCGTCGCCGATCCCCCCGGGTTCGGATCCCCTGGCCCCGTCCAGCTGGCGCTGGCGGGGTCATTCCATCGTTTGGACCTCCAGACCGAATCCGGATCCCGGCGCTGCCGCGGCGGTTCTGATCCACGGCTTCGGCGCCTCGATCGGCCACTGGCGCCACAACCTGCCCGCCCTGGCGCCCCACTGCCAGCCCCATGCCCTCGATCTGCTGGGCTTCGGGGCCAGCGACAAACCCCGCTCCCAACTCGCGGGCGAGCAGGCTGAGGCCGGGGCCGTCCGCTATTGCTTCGACCTCTGGGGCGCCCAGGTGGCCGACTTCATCGAGGCGATCGTGCTGGCCGCGGGACCCCGTCCGGTGCACCTGATCGGCAACTCGATCGGCGGTGTGGTCGCCCTGGCGGCTGCCCGCCTGCTGGTGGAACGGGGCCGGCCGCCGGCCCAGGTGGTGCTGATCGACTGCGCCCAGCGCACCCTCGACGAGAAACGGGTGGCGGAGCTGCCGCCGTGGGAGCGGGCTGGCCGGCCGCTGCTGCGGGCCCTGGTGCGCGAACGCTGGCTGCTGGAGCCCCTGTTCCGTCTCCTGGCCCGGCCGCAGGTGGTGCGGAGGGTGCTGCGCCAGGCCTACCCCAGCGGCTCCCATGTCGACGATGACCTGGTGGCGCTGCTGCTGCGGCCGGCGGGCGACCCCGGAGCGGTGGAGAGCTTCCGCGGCTTCGTGAACCTGTTCGACGACCACCTCGCGCCCGACCTGATGGAGGAGCTGCCGGTTCCGGTACGCATGATCTGGGGCGCCAGCGATCCCTGGGAGGATCCGGCCGAGGCGGCCCGCTGGCACGACCGGCTGCCCTGCATCGAGGAGCTGCGGGTGCTGCCGGGCCTGGGCCACTGTCCGCACGACGAGGCCCCCGAGCAGGTGAACCCGATTCTGCTGGAGTGGATCGGCTGAGCCTCCGGCTCAGTGCACCTGGGCCACCACGAACGAAAGGGGCAGATCGAGCAGCTTGCCGGCGGTGGGCACGTAGGCCCGGTGGTTGAACACGTCGTAGTCGAGGCGCTCGATCACATCGAGGATGCCGCGGTAGAGGCGAAGCGAGGTCCACACGGGCCAGCGGGCATCGGCCGACAGCCAGCGCACCCCCGCCTCGGAGCGGGCGAACCAGGCGCGGGCCCGCTCCAGCTGGAAGGCCATCAGGCCCTTCCAGGCCTCGTTGACCGTGCCGGCCAGCAGCTCCGCCTCGGAATAGCCGAAGCGGGCCATGTCCTCCTGGGGCAGGTAGATGCGCCCGCGACCGCGGTCCTCACCCACATCCCGCAGGATGTTGGTGAGCTGGTTGGCGATGCCCAGAGCCACGGCCGCCTCGGTGGGATCGGGCCGCTCGCTCCAGGGCGCGGTGGTGTAGGCCGGATCCAAACCCATCACGGCCTGGGTCATCAGCCCCACCGTGCCCGCCACCCGGTAGCAGTACAGCTCCAGTTCGGCGAAGTCGGCATAGCGCTGGCGCAGCACATCCATCCGCTGCCCATCGATCATGTCGAGATAGGCCTGCAGGGGCTGGGGGAAGCGCTCGAGCGTGTCGACCAGTACCCGATCGAGCCCATCGCTCACCCGCCCCTGGAACAGGCCCCGGGTGCGCTGCTCCCAGCCATCCAGGCGGGCCAGCAGCTCGGCGCTCGGCAGGGACTGGGCCTCGGGGCTGTCCATCAGTTCGTCGGTGCGCCGGCACCAGACGTAGATCGCCCAGATGGCCCGGCGCTTCTCCGGCGGCAGCAGCAGCGTGCCGAGGTAGAAGGTCTTGGCCCAGCGGGCCGTTTCCTGGCGGCAGGCCTCGTAGGCCGCCTCCAGATCAGCGGGGCCGGCCGCGGCCACGGGATCGACGGTGGCAGGACCGCTGCGCACCGCCGTCACACCGCGGCGAGGGCGGCCGAGGGGCCGGCGGCCACCGATCGGGTCCGATCCACCGCCGCGGCGCAGAGCTTGCCGCTCAGAACAGCCCCCTCCATCGAGGCCAGGTAGCGCTGCATGGTGAAATCCCCGGCCAGGAAGAAGTTGGGAATCGGCGATTGCTGATCCGGCCGCAGCTGCTGACAGCCCGGAACGGTCTTGTAAACGGAGAGGGGGGTCTTCACCACCATCGACTTGCGCAGCCGGGCCTGATCCTCACCCTCGAAGTGCATCGGGAACAGGCGCTTGAGCTCCTCCATGGTGGCGGCCACGATCTCCTCGTCGGGGCGGCCGATCCAGTCTTTGGCAGGGGCGAACACCAGCTCGAGCATCGAGCGGTTGGGATCGGCATACTCGCGGCAGGTGTTGCTCATGTCGGCATAGACGCTGAGCAGATCGCTGCGGCTGAACAGCAGATGGTCGATATCGGTGAGCTTGCGGTCGAACCAGAGGTGGATGTTGATCACCGGCACGCCCTTCAGGCCCTCGAGCTTGCTGAAGTAGGGCAGCGACTTCCAGGCCTCCGGCAGCAGCAGCTTGAGCGGATCCACCGGCAGGGCGCTGACGTAGACGTCGGCCACCACGTCCTGGGGGTCCTTGCCGGCGACGCCGCCGATGCGGAAGCCGGCCACGGCCCCGGAGGCATCCAGCCGGATCTCACGCAGCGGGGCCTGCAGGTGCACCTCCCCGCCGCGCTGCTTCACGTACTCCACGATCGGTTCGCACAGGCGCTGGGGGGGGTTGCCGTCGAGGAAGGCCATGCGCGAGCCGTCGGCTTCCTGGAGGAACCGATTCAGGGCCGTGAGCACCACCGTGCTGGAGATCTCATCGGGATCGATGAAGTTCAGCGCCTTGGCCATGGCGATGAACACCTCGTCGTTCACCCGCTCCGGGATGTTGTGCAGCTGCAGCCATTCGGTCCAGGAATACTTGTCGCACTCCTCCACATAACCCTGACCACGCAGCATGGCGGGCACCAGGCCGAGCCCGAAGGCGATCTTCTCCGGCCAGGTGAGCATGTCGTTGTTGCCCAGGATCGCTGCCACACCGTTGAAGGGCGCGGGGAGATCGGGGAAATCGAAACGGCTGTAGGTGCCGGGTTTCTCCTTCTGGTTGAAGATCATCGAGTGGCTCTTCCACTGCAGACGGTCTTCGATGTCCAGCTCCGCGAAGAGCTGGCGCATGTTGCGGTAGGCGCCGAAAAAAATGTGCAGGCCCGTCTCGTACCAGTCGCCGTCGGCGTCCTGCCAGGCGGCCACCTTGCCGCCGAGCACATCGCGGGCCTCATAGACCACCGGGGTATGGCCCGCATCGCACAGGTACTTGGCGCAGGACAGACCGGCCAGACCGGCTCCGGCGATGGCGACGCGCATGGCACACCCTTGGACAGAAGGCAACCTTAAAGGGCGCCGTGCGGCGGCGGGATCCGCCCTCCGGCCCCGCAGGCTTCCTAAAGTCGCTGCCACGGCGTCGCTGCGGCGGCCCCAGCCCCGATCCCTCACTCCTGGCCATGGCCGACACGCTGCTGAAGTCGACGACCCGGCACATCCGCCTGTTCACGGCACGGGTGGAGGAGGGCGAGCTGATCGCCGACAACTCCCGGCTAACGCTCGACGTGGATCCCGACAACGAGTTCCTCTGGGATGACGGCGCCCTCCAGAAGGTGCAGGCCAGCTTCCGCGCCCAGGTCGACGCCCACGCCGGCGCCGATCTCAACGACTACAGCCTGCGCCGGATCGGCTCGGAACTCGAGGGGCTGATCCGCCAGATGCTCCAGGCGGGCGAACTCCGCTACAACCCCGACAGCCGGGTGCTCAACTATTCGATGGGCATGCCCCGCACCCCCGAAACCCTGTGACCCGCTCCCGCGGCCCCGGCCGCTACGACCGCAGCTACGACGAGCCCCCAGCCCGCTACGGACGCGAGGACTACGGCAGCCGTGGCCGTCCGGACCCCCGGGAGGAGCGGACCGCGGCGGGGACGCGGCGCAACGGATCCGGGCCCGGCGGGCGTTCCGGCGGCCCGGGCGGTGGATCCGGTGGGGGCACCGGCGGTGGCCCCGGTGGGATCCAGCTGAACGTGTCCACCGTGGCGGTGCTGGCGGGCGTGCTGGTGCTGGGCATCGGTATCGGTACGGCCGTCTCCAGCAACACCGCCGGCAACCAGGGCAACATCGCCTCCAGCCAGCAGCTCGACATGGCGGTGCCCGACCCCGAGTTCTGCAAGCAGTGGGGGGCCAGCGCCTTCGTGATGGACATCGAGCTGTACACCACGATGAACCCCAGCAGCAGCTTCGTGACCCAGCCCACGCTGCAGCCGGGCTGCGTGATCCGCCGGGAGAACTGGGCCGTGCTGCAGAAACAGGGGGCGGTGACCGCTGAACAGATGCGCGAGTGCAAGCAGCGCATGAACACATTTGCCTATATCGGCTCGATCCGCGACAAGCCGATCGTGCGCTGCGTCTACCAGACGGACATCAGCGGCAACAAGTTCCAGACCCCCGGCGTGGCCGGAGCTGCTGATGACAGCGTGGGGGTGACGCCGGAGGGCGATCAGTTCTGATCCCCTTCGCCGCTCAGGCGGTGGCCGCCGGGGCCTGGGTCTCGGCCCGGGCAGCGGCCGGCTGCCGCAGGGGGCTGTCGGGACTGGCGAACACCGGCAGCACCTCGCGGCGGAACGCCTCGGCCGCGCGGGAGCAGTAGCGCGCCGGGTGGGTGATCAGCTACAGCTGGCGCCGCACCATCAGATCGGCCACCTGGGGGCGGTGCAGGGTGCCGGCCGCAAGCTCGCGCTCGATCGAGACCACCGGCAGGAAGGCGGCACCCAGACCGGCCTGCACGGCGTTCTTGATCGCCTCGAAGGAGTTGAGCTCCATCTCGATCTTGATCCGCTGCACCTCGAGCTTGGAGCGACCCAGCAGCTGGTCCACCATCTTGCGGGTGGTGGACTGGGCATCGAGGCAGACGAAGCCCAGGCGGTAGAGGTCGTCCTTGGTGAGCTCCGGAAGGCGGGCGAGCGGATGCTTGGGCGGGAGCACCAGGGCCAGTTCGTCGTTGGCGTAGGGCACCACCTGGAGCAGGTCGTTGAGGTCGCCGGGGAGCTCGCCGCCGATGATCGCCAGATCGACCTGGCCGTTGGCCACGCTCCAGCCGGTGCGCCGGGTGCTGTGCACCTGCAGTTGCACCGCCACGTCCGGGTATTTCTGGCGGAAGAGGCCGATCATCCGCGGCATCAGATAGGTGCCGGTGGTCTGGCTGGCGCCCACGATCAGGGAGCCGCCCCTGAGGTTGTGGAGGTCGTCGATGGCGCGGCAGGCCTCCTGGCACTGACTGAGGATGCGGTCGCAGTAGCTCAGCAGCAGGTGCCCGGCCTCCGTGAGCTGGGCCTTGCGGCCGCCCCGGTCGAACAGCGACACGTCGAGCTGCTTTTCCAGGTTCTGGATCTGCAGGCTGACCGCCGGCTGGGTGACATAGAGGCTGTCGGCTGCCTTCTTGAAGCTGCCTTCGCTGGCGATGGCGCGAAGGATCCTCAGCTGATCAAGGGTGAACGGCAGATCAGCCATGGGGGCAGGCAGCGACCGGGGTCGGGGCAACGGCCCGCCGTCACGGGCTGAGGCCTGCAGGAACTCTAGGGGGGGCGACCCGATGGCGAGAATCGCCCTTCACAACCCGGTCCCCGCCCATGCCCATCACGGCCACCGCCCCCGGCCTGCACCACAGCAGCTGGGTGATGCTCGGGCTGCTGCTGGTGTTCGCCGTGCTGCACAGCGGCGGCGCCTCGCTGCGGGCCTGGGGGGCGGAGCGCATCGGCGAGCGGGCCTGGCGGCTGCTGTTCGCCG